>UQRS01000035.1 GCA_900543525.1 uncultured Oscillospiraceae bacterium | reverse complement strand
CTGCAAAGTTTAACTTTTGCGCTCGGGCCGCGGAAAGGTGGGATTTTGCAGTAAGTTGGATAGAGAAAGCAACCACAAAAGCACCCCACCCCCGCGGCATGAGCGCAAAACCCCCAATTTTGCAGTAAGCAGGATAGGAAATATTCCGCAAAAGTACCCCGCCTCCCACCCCTCAATCCCAAAAATCATCCCTAATAATTATACAATTTTTGAAGGATTATACAAAGCTGAACAGTTTAATTCATAAAAAACGGCGAAATTTGGCGAAGATGTAATCTTTTTGTTGTGATACCCTCCGCGGTTGTGGTATGATATCTCAGTAAAAATGCGGCTTGCCGTATCAAAAGTGGAGGAATTGTGAAAATGGACGGTTCAATATTTATCGGAACCTGGTGGTCTTTGGTGCCGCCGATCCTGGCCATCGTGCTGGCCTTTGTGACCAAAGAGGTGTACAGCTCTCTGCTGGCCGGAATTGTGGTCGGCGTGCTCTTCTACAGCGGGTTTCACCCCTGGCAGGCGTTTACTTCTCTGTTCGAGATCATGAAGGACAACATGAATCTCAACATCCTGATCTTTGACATTATGTTGGGCATGATCATTGTCCTTCTGGCCAAGTCGGGCGGTTCGGCCGCCTATGGCAACTGGGCCGGGCGGAAAATCCGGTCGAAGCGCAGCGCCCTGCTGGCGACCACCGGCCTTGGCCTGCTGATCTTCGTCGACGACTATTTCAACTGCCTGACCGTCGGCTCGGTTATGCGGCCGGTGACCGATAAGTACAAGGTCTCCCGCGCGAAGCTGGCGTATATCATCGACGCGACGGCAGCGCCGGTCTGCATCATCGCGCCGATCTCCAGCTGGGCGGCCGCGGTCAACTCCTATGTGCCGGAGGATGCCGGAATCACCGGATTCCAGCTGTTTTTGCGGACGATCCCCTATAACCTCTATGCCCTGCTGACCATTGCCATGGTGTTGTTTGTCATTCTGTTCAAGTTTGATTACGGCCTCATGAAAAAGCATGAGCGTAATGCCGAGAAGGGCGACCTCTTCACCTCCGGCGCGGAGGAGTTTGAGGCGCTCGAGGAGGAAAAGGGCAACCCGAAGGGTCGGGTGTTTGACCTGGTTCTGCCGGTGGCGGTTCTGATCGTTACGGCGATCGGCGCCATGATTTATACCGGCTATCTGGATGGCGCGACCAATGTGATTGACGCGTTTGCCGGCTGCGACGCCGAGGTCAGCCTGATCTTCTCTACCTTTGTTACCCTGATCTTCATGCTGCTTTTGTATCTGCCGCGGCGGATCATGAAATTCTCCGTCTTTATGAGCGGATTGGTCGACGGCTTTAAGCTGATGGTTCCGGCCGTGACCGTGCTGATTTTCGCCTGGACGCTCAAGGGCGTCGGCGACGTGCTTGAGATTGGCACCTTCGTCGGCGGAGCGGTCGGCTCGCATGCGGCGGCCAGCCTCCTGGCGCCGGCCATCATGTTCCTTGTGGCGCTGTTCCTCGGATTTTCGACCGGTACCTCCTGGGGTACCTTCGCCATTCTGGTTCCGATTGTCGTCAGCCTCTTCAGCGGCGCCAATCTGGAGATGATGATTATCTCGGTTTCGGCCGTTCTGGCCGGTGCGGTTTGCGGCGACCACGTCTCGCCCATATCCGACACCACCATCATGTCTTCGGCCGGCGCGCAGTGCAACCACATCAACCATGTGCAGACCCAGATGCAGTATGCCATGGTGGTGGCCGGCGTCTGCGTGATCGGGTACATCATTGCCGCGGTTTGCAAGAACTGGATTATTGCGCTTGTGGCCAGCCTGGCCATCTTGATCGGCGCGCTCTATCTGATCCGGTGGCTGCTGGATAAAAAGAACGCCGGAAAGGCGGACGACGGCGAGGCGGCCTCTGCCGATGCGTAAGCTGGACGTTCCGTATATCGGGCAGAAGCCGCGCTGGCCGACCGGGTGCGAGAGTGTGTCGACCGTCATGCTTTTGCAGTATCTCGGCTATGCGGTTTCGGTCGACGGCTTTATTGAGGAATATCTCGACCGGCAGGTGTTTGAGGAGAGGGAGGGGCTGCTCTACGGCCCCGACCCGCGCCGCGCCTTTGCGGGGAGTCCGTATGACCCGGACTCCTTCGGCTGCTACGCGCCGGTGATTGCCCGCGCGCTGGAACGGATTGTGTCCGACCGATACGCGGTGCAGAATGAGACCGGGCGGGAAATCTCCGACCTTCTGGCCGCGTATATCGACCGGGAGATGCCGGTGATCCTCTGGGCCTGTATGGATCTGCGGCCGAGTATTGTCGGCCCCTCATGGCGCCTGCTGGAGGGGGGAGACATCTTCACCTGGCGCTCGAATGAGCACTGCATGCTGCTGGTCGGCTATGATGCGGAGCAGTATTTCTTCAACGACCCGTATGAAAACCACGGCTGTGTGGCCTATCCCCGTGCGCTGACCGAACAGCGGTATAAAGAGCAGGGGATGCAGGCGGTCTCTCTGAAAAAGAGATAAGCCCCGGCCAAACCGGAAACTGCCGACCGCCGGCTTTTTGCGGCCGGCCTTGACAGAAATTTTTTCAGCCTGTAATCCGGAGATGTGCACATGCTTTATGTGCGCGTCTCCGGTTTTTTTATGGCCGAAGACGCGGCTTCTGCCTCCCGCTGCCCTCCGATACGGTAAAAATAGTTGCGCGAGAGCTAAAAAATCAAGTAAATATATATTGATTTTCAAGTTGGCGGTTCTGCATAATATTTACAGAAAAACCGGTTTTTAACTCGCAGCAGTCCTGTTACAGTCTACAGTCCGATTGATTTTTTGAGGAGTGAGAGCGTATGAAGACCCAGATGATTCAGAAAATTGCCGGGACGGTGGTGTCCCTCTGCCTTGTGCTGCAGCCGGCGAGTATGCTGGCCTCTGCCGCAGGAGAAGCGGTAGAGGGGGCGGCGTCGCGCGTCCTGCTGGATAGGCACAGCCTGTCCTTCGATGCGGGGGAAAGCGCGACCCTGACGGCGCAGGTGCTTCCCGACAGCACGCAGAATAAGCGCGTGCACTTTGTCGCTACCGACAGCGCGATCCTGCTTTCCGATCCCGTATTCGACGCCGATACGGGCAAGACGAGCGTTACCGTCTCGACCGGGGAGAACACCTCCGGCAGCGTGATCGCGGTGAGTGAGGACAGCTATGCCACCGACATCTGCTCGGTCAGCGTCGGCGCGGCGTTGGAGGAGAGCGAGATGATCAACCGCGCGGCCGGCGGTACGGCCGAGGCCAGCATGACCGATTCCCCGGATGGGGAGGACGTTTCCAAGGCGTTTGACAATTCGGCCTCTACCAAATGGCTGGTTCGCAATACCTCGTCGGTTTCGGTGACCTATTCTTTTGCCGGCGGCGCGCGGTATTATATTACCAAATACGCGCTTGTTTCGGCCAACGACGATGCCGACCGCGACCCGAAAAGCTGGAACCTCTACGGCTCCAATGACGGGGAGAGCTGGACGCTGCTTGACGCCCGTAAGGGGGAGGTTTTCTATGGCCGCAAGCTTAAAAGGATTTTTGAATTTGCGCCCGACGCCGCCTACAGCAGCTATAAGCTGGAGATTACCGAAAACGGCGGAAACGCCCACACCCAGCTTGGTGAAATCCAGCTTTTTGAGTGTGGGGACTATCCCTCCTGGGGGATGGGGCCGTTTGTGAAGGCGGACGAGAGCAACCCGATTCTTGAGCCGAACACGACCGACAAATTTACCTGCCCGGTCTGGGGGAAGGAGATTCTGTGGACCGATCTCTCCCTCTACAACCCGACCGCGATCGTCAAGGACGGGGTCATCAACCTGCTCTACCGGGCGCAGGATAATACCGAGAAAAAGACCTCCCGCGTCGGGCTGGCCACGAGCGCGGACGGCCTCAGCTTCACCCGGCGGGACACGCCGGTACTCTATCCCGACAACACCTATAACGAGTATGAGTGGGGCGGCGGCTGCGAGGATCCCCGCGTGGTTGCGGGGCC
This sequence comes from uncultured Oscillospiraceae bacterium, assembly GCA_900543525.1. GTDB lineage: Bacteria > Bacillota > Clostridia > Oscillospirales > Acutalibacteraceae > UQRS01. Next base: position 18,196 of record UQRS01000035.1, on the reverse strand, counting down.
GGACGGCAAATACTATATTTACTATACCGGATATAACGGCTCTGTCGCCCGGCTGATGGTCGCCTCCTCCGACGATCTGATCACCTGGGAGAAGCACGGCCTGACCTTTGCCGACGCGTATGACGGGAAGTACCGGGACACCTGGTCCAAATCGGGATCGGTGATTACCGAAATCGTCGACGGCAAGCAGATTGCAAAGCGGATGGACGACGGAAAATTCTGGATGTACTGGGGTGAGTCGGATTTCTTCATGGCTTACTCCGACGACCTGATCCACTGGACGCCGCTGGAGGATGAAAACGGCCGGCTGGTCTCGGTCATGAAGCCGCGCAAGGGCATGTACGACAGCTATCTGGTCGAGCCGGGCCCGGCCGCGATTTATACCGATGACGGCATCTTCATGCTCTACAACTGCGCCAACGATTCTCCCGACGGGAACGGCGATCCGATGCTGGCCAACCGGGCCTATTGCCCGGGGCAGGTCGTGTTCGACAAGGATGATCCCACAAAGCTCATTCACCGCTCCATGTCCTATTTCATGTATCCGGAGGAGGATTATGAGCTGGAGGGGCTGGTCAACAACGTCTGCTTTGTGGAGGGGCTGATTTACTACAACGACATCTGGTACATTTATTACGGCACGGCCGATTCCCGCCTTGCGGTAGCCACCTGGGACCCGCGTGCGAACCTCCCGGAGGAAGGGGAGGTAGGCCTCTCCTCCACCAGCCTGACCGTACACGCGGGGCAGCCGGCGGCGCTTTCGGCCACGCTCGGCAAAGATGTGCCGAAGGCGGAGCTGCGGTTTGTTTCGACCAATCCGGAGATCCGGATCACCGACAGCTCCTATGACGCGGCGACCGGGAAGACGACCGTCGCGGTTGAGGCGGACGGCGCGGGCAGCGGCGTCATCATAGCCATCCATCCCGACACCTTTGCGGCGGCCGTTTGCGAGGTGACGGCGACCGGCATGTGCAGCGCCGGGCAGCCGCGTTTTCTCGTGGACGGGGAGGAGCGGCAGGCGGTCGCGGCCGGAGAGCTGACGGCTGAAATCGACCTGACCGGGTATTATGATACGACGGCCGAGCTCAGCCTGATCCTCGCCCTGTACACCGACGGGGTGCTGACCGACTGGACGGTGGAGACACAGACGCTGGCGCTGGCCGCGGGAAAAACCGTGACCCTGCGCACCCCCGGCCTCACTGTGCCAAAGAGCGACGATATGACGCGATACGCGGTAAAGGCCTTCCTGTGGGATGCGGCGCGCGCGCCGATTGCTGCCGCGGCCGGGATGGAGCCATGGTCTCCCCCCAATTTCGCGCTGGGAAAGACGGCGACCGCCAGCTCTTATGAAAAGGCGGAGGTCTCCCCCGACAAGGCGGTCGACGGCGACAACAGCAGCCGCTGGGCGTCGGCAGAGGAGGATAATCAGTGGTTGATGGTCGACCTGGGCGAAGTTACGACGATCAATCAGGTTTCGATTGATTGGGAGACGGCCTATGCCTCCCGCTACCGGATTGAGGTTTCGGCCGACGGTACGGCCGACTCGGACTTTAAAACGGTAGCGTCGGTAACCGACGGCGCAGGCGGCCTTGTAACCCTCGACTTTGATAAGACGGAGGCGCGCTATGTCCGCCTCTACTGCGAGACGCGGGCGACCAAGTGGGGCAACTCGGTCTGGGAGTTCGGCGTCTATAACAGTGAGATGACCGGTGACGCGCAGCTCCGCCGGGCGGCGGCCGCCTCCCTCGGAAAAGAGGAAATTCATGTGACCGCCGACCCCAGGCAAAAAACGGCCGAGATTCAGCTGAATCTGCCGGCCGCCGCCGAAAAGGCGATGTCGATCCTCTGCCTGAAGCCCGGATACGCGGCCGCCGACAGCGCGAAGGACGGCAGCGACTATCTCGCCTTTGCGAAGGAGGTCTGCTGGATCGGGCAGCTTGACCCCGACGCCGACGGCCGCCTGACCTTCACTCTCCCGCTGGACGCGGTGGAGGAGGGGCGGTACACCCTCGCCTTTGCGACCGACACGGCCGCATACGTTTACAACTTTGTCTTTGCCGACATCCTGATGGGAGATGTCAACGACGATGGGTTCGTGACCGTCTCCGACGTGGTGGCGCTGCGCCGGCTGATCGTGCAGGGAAGCTGGACCGATCGGGAATTTATCGCCGGAAATCTGATCGGGGACGATCGGCTTACCGTCTCCGACGTGGTGGCGCTGCGCGAGCAGATTGTAAAGGGCGGCTGATCGGTCTTTTCCCTCTGCACAGGGCTGTATCCTGAAAGCAACAAACCGCACCCGGAAAAATTCCGGGTGCGGTTTTGTCTGTGGAATGAACCGGATGCGCGGTTTTCTTTGAGGATTTTTCCTATTCTACGGTGAGGGGGTCGGTGCCAAGCCCCAGTGTGACCCGGGTGCCGCGCCCCGGCTCCGACTCGATCGTCATGGTGTGCGAAAGGCGGGAGAGCGCCTGCCGGCAGAGGTAGAGTCCCAGCCCGGTGGAGCGGCGGTCGATCCGGCCGTTTACTCCGGTGAAGCCCTTTTGCCCGACGCGGGGCAGATCTTCCGCCGCGATGCCGATGCCGGTATCTTCAATCACAAGGTCGCTGCCGCGAGTATAGATGCGGATTTTCCCGCTGGAGGTGTATTTCAAAGCGTTGGAGAGAATCTGCTCTATAACAAACAGCAGCCATTTCTCATCGGTGAGGACGGAAATTTCCTCCACCTCCAGCTCGAGGGAGAGCTTCTTGCGGATGAAGAGGGGGGCGTATTTCCGCACCGCCGTCCGCACGATGCCGTCGAGCGGGCAGCGCTGAATCACATAGTCGGTCGAGTCGCTCTCCAGCCGGAGGTAGGAAAGCGCCATTCCGGCATACTGCTCAATTCGCAGCAGCTCGGCCGAGATGGCGGCGGACTGAAGCGGCGCATCCCCCTCCTGCAGCAGAAGGCGCATGGCGGCGATCGGCGTCTTGATTTGGTGCACCCACATGGTGTAGTAGTCGTTTCGCTCCCGCCCTGCCCGCGCCGCCTCGGCAGTCAGACGCTGCGTCTCGGCAAACAGGGTGCGCACCAGCCGGTCATAGTCGGATAGCAAAAGGCCGTCCGGCTCGGGCAGGGCGGAGGCCTCATAGCAGATCTGCCGGGCGATGGCCTCAAGCGTGCGATGCCGCCGGTAGAATTTTGAAAAATCAAAGGCGGCGTAAAGCAGCGCCGCAAAGCCGCAAAGCCCCGCGGCGTAGAGGATGGCCTCCGCCTCGATCGAGTAGAGGGAGAAAACCAGCAAAAACAAGCCGAGAAACACAAGATACAGTATGACAGCCCCCTTGTGCTCGCGGAGGTAGGCGGCCAGCGTTTTCAAAAAATCCGTTTTCTTCATTCTATGATATAGCCCATTCCCTTCCTGGTTCGGATGACGCCGCTCGCCCCGATTTCGCCGAGCTTTTTGCGCAGCCGCGCCACATTGACCGAGAGGGTGTTTTCATCCACAAAGCTGTCCGTCTCCCACAGGCGGATCATCAGGGTGTCCCGGCTGACAATTTTTCCCCGGTTTTCCAGCAGGAGGGAAAGGATGCGGCATTCATTTTTGGTCAGAACCGCCTTTTTCCCGGCGCAGGCTACGCTGCTCTCCTCCCGGTTGAAGAGGAGGCCGTCCAGCTCGGCGACCGGGCTTTGTCCGGCGAAGGCGTAGGCCCGGCGCAGGACAGCCTGAATCTTGGCCGTCAGAACGGGAAGGTCAAAGGGCTTGGCGATAAAGTCGTCCGCCCCGGCCGAGACGGCCATCACGATATTCATATTGTCGGCCGCGGAGGAGATGAAGATGATCGGCACCTTGGAAATACGGCGGATCTCCTCACACCAATGGTAGCCGCCGGCAAACGGCAGGGAGATGTCCAGCAGCACGAGCTGCGGGTCGCAGGCGACGAAGGCGGACAGTATATTCTGATAATCCTGGGCGCGTACGGCCGTGAAGCCCCAGCCCTCCAGATGGCGGATAATGCTGCCGGCGATGCTGTCATCGTCCTCAACCAGAAAAATACGGTACATGCCCCATCCCTCCCTTTTTTCTTCTTATTATATATGCCTTTTGAAAAAATCGCAAGCAAAGGAGGAGGGGTCTCTTAACTCTATTTGATTTTCAGGCCGAGCAGGCGGGAGAGGTCGGCCGCCTGAAACAGGTCGACGACGGCGCCCTGCAGCTCGGTTCCATGCTCTGACAAAACGATGCCGTCAATTTTGCAGGCGGTAAAATCCAGCCCCGCGAGCGGCGTTTTGAAAAAGGAGGCGGCGGTGAAATCGCAATTTTCAAGCGTTACCCGTTTGAAGGAAACGCAGGAGAAAAAGCCTTCCGCAAAGCAGCTGCCCCGCAGCTCGACCCGGTCGAAGGCGCTGTAGGAAAATTCGGCCAGCCGGAACTGACTCTTTTGCAGCAGGGTATAATAAAACCGGCACTCCGAAAAATCGGTGCCGAGGGCTTTGACCTCCTCAAACACAGCGCGGCGGAAGAGGCTGCCCGAAAAAACGCAGTTGGACAAATCACAGCCGACAAAGCGAAGGTCGGTGAAGCCGCATTTGCAGAACACGCAGCCCGTAAAGCGGCAGTTTTCAAACACGACACATTGAAAATCGGTTCCGGACAGGTCGAGGTTTTCAAGCTCCAGGTCGGAAAAGCAAACTCCGCTGACCGGCAGACCCTCCTCCCTGGCGCGGGCGGCCGTCCGGTCGAGCGGCCGGTCGGCAGGGACGACCGTTTCGGTTTTCGGCAGCATTTTTTGATCCATGCAAAGGGCCTCCTGTCCTTTTCGAGAAGCGGCCGTGTTCAAACCGGCCGCAGGGAGTTTTTGACTTTTATAATTTATGGCAAAACACCGAAGCCTCATTTTCATTATATTTAGAGCGCAAGTCCTTACACTTACCGCTTATTACACCAGCAGCTCGGTCACCGCCGCCTTGAAGGCCGCTTTATAGTAGGAGGCGCGCCCCGCCTCCTCCATGATGAGGCGCTCAAAGCAGCCGGCGGCCGCCTCGTCACGCACAAGGTTTCTGATCGGCCGGACGCCGACCGGAAGCTCCATCCGGCTGCAAAAGCCCCGATCCACAATCAGGGTGTAATACTCGCATCGGTCGCTGACCGCCTCTACACTGTGCAGCGTGTAGGGGTTGACAACCGCGATGTCGCCGCCCTCAACCCGCAGCCGCACACTGTCGCAGAGGATGTCGGCTCTGCCGTTTGTAAAATACAAAAGCTCGATATTTTCATGCCAGTGCATGAGGAATTTGTCCTCCCGGTTCAGATAATCGGGGTGAAAAATGAAGGGGAAATCAGCCTCTATTCCGGCGTGGGATTCATAATTTTCGCTGTGCGTCACGGGAAAACCCCTCCCTTCGTGAAAAGAAGACGGTGTAAGCGTCTCGATGACAAGATTGTGTTAATTTGGAGCAACATATAGCCTTTGCTCTCTTTATAAGTTATTTTATAATACAAGTGAAAAGAATCCAATGGAAAATAAAAAGGAGGAGCCTTATGCAAAATGAAACGGAGCGGATCGCTTTTTATTTTCCGAACCCTGCGCAGTGCGATCTTGCCGGGACGACCGATTTGTGCATTGCGGCGCACCCGGATGATATCGAGCTGATGGCCTATCCCGCGATCTACGCCTGCAGGGAGGACGCGGCGCGCGGGTTTGTCGGGCTGGTGCTGACCGACGGCGCCGGCGCGGCTGCGGGAGAGCGCCTCAAAAACCTCTCCCGCGCGCAGAAGGCGGCGGTCCGGGCAAAGGAGCAGCGCCGCGCGGCTGAGCTTGGCGGCTATCTTGCGGTCGGGCTGCTCGGCTGCTCCAGCGAGGAGGTCAAGGCGCAGCAGCGCTTTGTGGTCTCCGCTGTTGAAGAGGTGCTGCGCTGCTGCCGGCCGGAGCGGGTGTATATCCACAATCCGGCTGATAAGCACGATACCCATGTGGCGGCGTCCATCGCCGCCATCACCGCGCTGCGGGCACTGCCCGAAGCCCTGCGGCCGAAACGCGTGTACGGGATGGAGGTCTGGCGCTCGCTCGACTGGCTCACCGACGATGACAAGACGGTTTTTGACCGGTACGGTGACCCCGAGCTGGAGCGGTCGCTGATTACCGTCTTTGGCTCGCAGATTGCCGGACACAAGCGCTATGACGAGGGTGTGCTGGGACGGCGGGCGGCCAACGCGGTTTTCCTCTCCGGGTACGAGAAGGATCAGGCGGCCGGCGCCTGCTATGCGATGGACATGACCGGGGAGATTTTCGCCGGCCTCCCCGTGCGGGAGATGATCGGTCGGCGGATCGACCGGTTTAAAGAGGATGCAATTGGCCGGATCGACCGGCTGTCCGGGGAGAAGTAATGGGCTTTACGGCCGCCTTGCTGCTTTGCGGCGTGAATAGAAGCGGGCGGACAGAAAGGCCTGGAGGAGAGTTCCTCAGCTTTGCATAAAAAACGCTCAAACCGCATCGGAGAAAGGGGTAATACGCATGAAAAAACGATGGCTGAAAACCGGTTGTGTCCTGCTGGCGATGCTGACGGCTCTCTCGGGAGCGGGCGCGCCGGCGCTGGCACAAACAGCTGAAAAGGAGGAGACGCTTATGCCGCTTACCGAAGAGATGGTCAGCCTGCATAAAAACACCTATCTGAATTTGCGCGACCGAATCACCGACCGGGGTTACTCGGCGACATCGGTTACCGGGACCTATAACGGCATGTTCCCGCGGGACAGCTCGATCGAAGCGATGGCGATGCTGAAGTTCGGGGATCTCGACAGCGCGCAGAGCCTGCTTCATTATCTGCTGACCTACAATCAGTGGTACGGCTGCGGCTTTATGGCGCACATTCTGGATAATCTGCAGGACGAGGCATACGGCAACACATATCTGAGCGACCCGTCCCACTATGCGGGGAGTGAGGTTTTCTACGCGCAGACGACCGCAAACCGCGACCTGTACCTGCTGAACGCTCCCAATAATAAAGGGGTGCAGCCCTTCTCTGTGCCGTACAGCAGCGTTACGGGGGTGCGGCTGAATCTGAAAAAGACCTACGATACAGACCGGGTCGTCGTCCGGATTTTAACCGACTACCGTGATCCGGAGAGTCTGGTGGCCTCGGCCGACTATGTTTTCGGGGAGAATCCGAGCGGCTGGCAGACCATCCTTTTTTCTCAGCCGGTCGGGCTGGCGCCCCGCTGCCTCTATTATCTTGAGGTTTTGGCCGAGGACTCGGGCAAGGTGATCTGGACCGGTGTCAGCGGCAGCGGAAATTTCCAGTCGATTAACTACGACCTGGCGGCCGACGGCGGCTGGCGCACCGGGACGGGGGACATTACGGCCTTTGAAATCCTGTCGGAGGAGGAGGCCGACGCCCCCTCCGGTATGATCGCGCAGAAAACGGCCGACCGCGACCTCTATCTGCTGAACGCGCCGAATAATAAGGCGGTGCAGCCCTTCACGGCGGCCTTTACCCGGATTGACGAGGTGCGCGCCTACCTGACCTCGACCGAGGAAACCGATCAGGTTACCGTGCGTATTTTGAAGGATTACCAGACGGACGCGACCGCTGTGGCGCAGCAGACCTTCTCACTCGGGGAGGCAAAGAGCGGCTGGCGGCAGCTGGTTTTTGATCAGCCGGTCGAGATTGAAGCGGGCGAGCGGTATTATCTTGAGCTTTCGGCGCCGGAGGGCTGCGGCAGAGTGGTCTGGAAGGGCGGCGGGGAGGTTGCCGGATATCCGGCGATCAATTATGATAAGGCGGCCTATAACGGCTATTTCACCGACAGCAAGACGACCGCGTTTGAGATTGTGCCGCATCTTTCGATCGGAGAACAGCCGGTCGCCCGGCAGTTCTGGTTTTCCGTTTCCGGAAGGCTTGCCGGCGTGCAGCTTGCACTGCGCCAGAAGGCGGCCGGCGGCACCCTGCATGTCGAGCTGCGGGAAAGTCGGGATTCTGCCCCGATTGCCGAAACAGCGTGTGCGCTTGACCGGGCGGGAGAAAACAGCTATACCCTCTCTTTCGAGCAGCCGGTTGACATTCCGGCCGACAAGAGCTATTTTCTGACAGCGTGGATCGAAAACCCGGCGGGGGAGACCCTCCTTCTCCCCACGGAAGGAGAGTCGGCCGGTCGCCGCTATGTTTTTGACGGAACGGCCTGGACGCCGGCGATCATGGACTTCTCCCTCGAGCCGGTGCGGCAGACCGGGCCGCTGGCCGCTTTTGGCGGCGGCGTCTTTGCCGAGCAGGAGATCCCGACCTATAAGGGCGAAACCATCACGGCCGTGCGGGTGCAGCTGAGACGTGCGGCCGACGCACAGGGAGAGGTACGAGCGACCCTCTACAAACAGGTCGGGTCGCAGCGTATTCCGGTCGATACGGATACCCTGTCGGTGCAGGAGATAAGTGAGGACGGCACATGCACCTTCCGCTTCGGCCTGCCGCTCGACGGAAAGGCAAATCAGGCGGGGAACTATATCCTCCGTCTGTCGGCCGAAAGCATGCCGGCAGACAGCCTGACCTGGTTCGGGGCGGCCGATGCGAATCGGTTTGCCTCTGCAATAGGCGGCGACCGGGAGGAAACGGTCACCGGCGATTTCAGCTTCACCGCCTACCGCTCCTACCTCACGCCGACCTGCGACGCGGCGCGGCAGGTCGACTGCACCTATATGCTGGTCTATGCCTGGGCGCAGTTTTATAAGGCGGCGGCCGAAAACGAGCTTTATGCCCAGTGGCTGAAAGATTCCTATCCTCTGGTGGCGCGGCTGTGCAATTACTATCTGAAGGAAGACAGTCAGTGGAACGACAGCCTCGGGCTGATTTACAACCCCCATTTCGAGCATACCCGCAATACCCAGTATCACAGGGGATACGACCTCATCACGAATGTTTTTGCCTCTCAAAGCATGTACGAAATGGCCGAGATTGCAAAGGCCTTCGGCGACGGGGAAAACGCGGCCTTCTGGGCGGAGATGGATCGGCGGCTGATCTCCGGCATTGAGAGGACGCTGATCTGCACCCTCGACGGGGAGACGATCTATGCCGAGATGCTCGGAAAAATGGTGGACGAAAACTGCGAAGATTATTTCATTCCCGGCTTTTCCTGGGTCAACCTCGCGCCGATCGCGGCCAACTGGCATGCGACCGATGTTGCTATTTTGAAAAAGACGCTGGAAAAATATCGGAAATTCGGCGCTGTGGACTACAACGGCTATTCCATGCTGGACGCCTGTATCTTCCTGAACGCCGAAGGAACCGGGCTGGATACCACCAAGGGGTACAAAGGCACCGGCACCCACGCACATGTGATCGGCAAGGGCTGGTCGTGGGAGCTGATGTTCGCCGCCAGTCAGGGGGATACCCAGTCGGTGGAGCGGCTGCTCGGCTTCTCGCTTTCCCACCGGGCCGAGAGCAACCTTTATACCGAAAACTGGACCCAGTTCCAGCCGGGAGTCGTGACCTACAGCGACCCCGGAAACCAGGAGCACGCCTCCTGGCAGATGTACGCCATGTGCACCCTGTACGCCTCGCTGACCTTGTGGGACGAACCCGACACGGCCGAGTACAGGGGGTGGATCGACCGCGCCAAACGGGCGCAGGCGGCCGACTATACCGCCGAGGGGTTAACGCGCCTGACCTCCGCCCTGTCCGCAGCGGAGGAGGCGCTGGACGACCCGGTGCTTCTGGCAGCCGAGGCGACTCTCCTCACCGAAAAGCTGCAGGCGGCCGTGACCGACGTGCTGCCCGTCCGGAAGGGAGACATGGACTTCGACGGGAGCCTGACCGTCTCGGACGTGGTGGCGCTCCGCTCGGCGATTACGCAGGACGCCTATGGCGAGCGGCAGCGGCAGGCCGGCGACCTGGACGGGGACGACCGTCTGACCGTCTCGGACGTGGTGACCCTCCGGTCGGAGATTGTCAAGGGGTAGGACTTCCGGCCTTTTAGAACCGGAAGGGGAAGGTTTTCCCGCGCCGTGCCATCGGTTGACAAGGGAATACAAGGTTTTGACGGGCAGAAATGCAAAGCACCTGCCAGCGCGTCTTTCCGGCGTGCTTGCCCTTGTTAACCGATGGTGCCCATTACCGCTATATACAGTTAAATACCGACCGTCTGCAGAGCTTTTTCTGCGGGCGGTCGTTTTTTTGCGCTTACAGACCGGGCTTTATCACATCCGTTTTGCAAATGCAAGAAAAAGCTGTCGAAACAAAAAATATTTTCGTTTCCTTCGCCAGGTATGAGATACCGCCTCCGGGGAAATAATTTGTTTAGACGATGTAAGGCGGCCGGCGGCCTTTGTGTAAAAATTTAAAAAGCACAAATTGCCGCGTTTGCAAAGTATCTGCCGCACACCGTCCATCAAAGTCAAAACGGAGGCGGTAGCGTGGGATACAGTAAGGTGGAAATCTGCGGCGTCAACACCGCAAAGCTGCCGGTGCTGACCGAGCGGGAGAAGACCGAGCTGCTAAAGCGGGTGAAGGCGGGGGACAAGGCGGCGCGCGAGGAGCTGATCAACGGGAATCTGCGCCTTGTGCTGAGTGTGATTCAGCGCTTTTCCTCCCGCGGGGAGAACCCGGACGACCTTTTTCAGGTGGGCTGTATCGGGCTGATCAAATCCATCGACAATTTCGATATCAATCAGATGGTGCGCTTCTCCACCTATGCGGTGCCCATGATTCTGGGGGAGGTGCGGCGGTATCTGCGCGACTACAACTCCATCCGGGTCAGCCGGTCGGTCAAGGATACGGCCTACCGCGCGATGCAGGCCAGAGAAAAGCTGATGACCGAAAATCAGACCGACCCCACGGTGGAGGAGATTGCGCGCGAGCTGAACCTCCCCAAGGAGGAGGTTGTCATGGCGCTGGAAAGCATTGTCGAGCCGATTTCCCTCTATGAGCCGGTTTATTCCGAAGGGGGAGACACGCTGTATGTCCTCGACCAGGTGGGGGATAATAATGACGAGTCCAACTGGCTGGACGAAATCGCGTTGAAGGAGACGGTCGCCGCCCTCTCCGATCGGGAGAAAACCATCCTGAACCTCCGCTTTCTGCAGGGGAAAACCCAGATGGAGGTCGCCAAGGAGATCGGCATCAGTCAGGCGCAGGTCAGCCGTTTGGAAAAAGGGGCGATCGACCGCATCAAGGAAAAGTAATCCGCCCGAAAAATCGTGCATACAATTTTTATGATAAGGCATAGCAGGCAATGCAGAAGGCGGAAGGCCGCCCTCCCGCCTTCCCGGGTTCCCGGCTTCTCGGCGGCCCGCCCCACTGGCTCTTGCTGGTAGGGCGGCCCGCCTCCCCGGCGTTTTTTGAAAGCCTCTTTTTAAGAGGCCGCCCAGCCGCCCGAACATTCGATCGCCTGACTGTTCGATTGCCCGAACGTTCGGCGCCCAAACGGTTGTCTGCTCACCCGGCCTCTCAAAAGATCACGGGGAGGGCGCGCTCTTTTCGGGTGGCCTTTTCCTCTTTATATTCTTTGCCGAAAGGATGGATTGTATGTGCTGCAGAATTGAGGAGCTTCGCGATAAACAGGTGGTTTCAATCAAAAGCGGCTGTGTGATCGGATATATCTGCGATGTAGAGGTGGATACCTGCAGCGGAAAGCTGGTTTCCATTATCATTTTCGGCCGGCGGCGCTGCTTCGGCCTCCTCGGGCGGGAGGAGGATATCGTCATCCCCTGGTGCGATATCGAGGTTATCGGTGCCGACACGGTTCTGGTCGGCTGCGAGCTGCCGCCGCGGCCGGGCAAGCGCGGATTTTTTGGAAATGTTTTCCGCAGCTCACCAAACGGTAAATATTGATGTCGAAGCCTTTGCAGTGGATTTGCCCTTTCGTTTTGGGGGCTTGGAAAAACATATGGACAGCTTTTTTCCCCGAATAATACTTTTTCCCACGAGCATCCGGCTGCAGTTCGGTCATCCTATTAAAGCAGGCCGAATGTGGGAGGAAAGGTATGAGAGGTATCAGGAAAAGCGTAAAAATGTTAACCGCTTCGCTCGGCGTGCTCTGCGCGCTGCTCTTTTCCGGGACGGCGGTTCTGGACAGCCGGCTGCCCGACCGCTATCAGGTGGTCGAGGGGCAGAGGCTGACGATCGGCGCGGCGGGTGCGGTGCAGGCAGTCTATGCGGGCGCGCGGGAGAAGGACAGCGCCGCCATGGCCAAAACCAGCGGAGAAAATTATGCGGTAGAGCTGCGGCTGTTCGGCCTTTTTCCGCTGAAGGCCGCCTCGGTCGAGGTGGTCGACGAGCTGTATGTTCAGCCGTCGGGAGAACCGTTCGGGGTCAAGATCTATACCGAAGGGGTGATTGTCGTCGGCTTCAGCGAGGTCGACGCGGCCGAAGGCGGCGTGACGCCGGCCAGGGAGGCCGGCATCCTCGAAGGGGATAATATCAAAAGCATCGGCGGAAAAGCGGTGACCTCCAACGCCGATATCGCAGCCCGGATTGAAGGCTGCGGCGGCCGGCCGGTTTCGGTCGAGCTGCGGCGCGGGGACAAGGCGCTGACATTGACCCTTGTGCCGGCCTTTTCGGAAAGCGAGGGGCGGTACAAGGCCGGCGTCTGGGTGCGGGACAGCTCGGCCGGAATCGGTACGCTGACCTTTTACAGCCCTTCGCTAGGGGTTGCGGCCGGGCTGGGACACGGCATCTGCGATGTGGATACGGACAAGCTGCTGCCTCTCTCGACCGGGGAGATGGTCGGCGCCGAAATTTTCGGGATTGATAAAAGCGTCAGCGGCTCTCCGGGAGAATTGCGCGGCCGCTTTACCGGAAAAAGCCTCGGCAATCTCCTGATAAACGGAGAAACGGGCATTTACGGAGCGGTTTCGGCAAACGGCGACAGCGGCAGTCTGGTGCGAATCGCCATGAAGCAAGAAGTCCAGACAGGCGCGGCGGAAATCCTCTGCACCCTCGACGGCGAAACGCCAAAAAGTTATAAATGTGAAATAGAAAAAGTGCATTTTAACGACGACAATTTAACCCAGAATATGATTGTAAAAGTCACCGATCCCGATCTTCTCTCAAAATGCGGAGGCATCGTGCAGGGCATGAGCGGAAGCCCGATTTTGCAGGGAGGCAAATTAATTGGCGCAATTACGCATGTGTTTATTGGTGAACCGGAGCGAGGCTACGCAATTTTCGCCGAAACGATGTATAATACCGCGCTGTCTGTCGAAGATGCGGTTAAGCAAAGTGTATCATGATGTTTGTAAATTTTTGGGAATTTCTCCGAAAAGGTAAAATTTACAAAAATTTACATTTTTCATCTTGTAAGCATGTGACACATGTGCTATAATCCTCCATAGATTTGATGCGGATATGGAGAAGAAGCTGAAAGTAATTATTGCGGATGACAGTACAGAGTTTGGCCATAACTGCGCACATACGCTCAAAAGCTACGGCATGGATGTCGCGCTGTGCGCCAAGGATGGCGTCAAGCTGGTCAGCGAGATCAAATCAGGAAATCCGGATGTTGTTCTGGCTGATGTGTTTATGCCCGGGCTGGATGTGCTCGGCGTGCTCGCTTCGATGGAGAAGCTGGACAAAACCCACCGGCCGATGCTGATGGCCATGTCCAGCTTTGACAATCCCAAGCTGGAGATGGAGACCCTTTCGGCCGGTGCCTCCTACTACTTTTTAAAGCCGTTTGATACCAACATTCTGGCAGAGCGGATTATCCAGCTTTCGGGCTGGCGCAGCATGAATCTTGCCGGAGCGGGCAAGGCGGACGACGCGGATCTTGAGCTTATGATTACCGACATCATCCATCAGATCGGCGTGCCGGCACATATCAAGGGCTATCATTATCTGCGGGAGGCGATCACCCTCGCCGTCAACGACAGCCAGATCATCAACTCGGTGACCAAGCTGCTTTATCCGACCGTGGCCAAGAAGTTTTCCACCACCTCCTCGCGGGTGGAGCGGGCGATCCGCCACGCGATTGAGGTTGCCTGGGATCGCGGGGACGTGGATGTGCTGAATTCCTACTTTGGATATACGATACATAACGGCCGCGGCAAGCCGACCAACAGCGAGTTCATCGCCATGATCGCCGACAAGCTGCGCCTCCGTCTGAAGATGAACTGACCGCTCCGTCTTTTTGGAAAGGGAGGGCGGAAATCTCCCTTTGGACCCATAAAACCGGGATGAGAGAATTTTATTATGCACAGAAGTGCGGCTTTTAGCGTGCTTTAAAATCTCAATAAAACGATATTTCATCTCACCAACCGCCGGAACGGTGCAGCAAAACGCCGCGCCTCGGCATGCCCGGACGACGAGAAATCGTCCGGACATCCGGTTAGCTGATTAACCGGCCACTCGGACGCTCGACCGGCCGTTTGCCGAGGCTTTGCGGTTCCGGTCGGGGAGAGAAAATAAGAAAAGGCTTTTCGGAAATTTTTCCGAAAAGCCTTTTGTCGTTGCGGATGGTGCGCAGGGTCAGGCGCCGATCGCCTGAAAGATTCCGACGCCGAGCACGAGAATGCCAAGCGCGATGCGGTACCAGCCAAAAACCTTGAAATCATGCTTTTTGATATAGCCGAGCAGAAATTTGATGGCGATTACCGAAACGACAAAGGCGACCGCCATGCCGACCAGCAGAATCGCAAGCTCCAGCCCGGTGAAGCCAAAGCCGAATTTTACGATTTTCAGCAAACTGGCGCCGAACATGACCGGCACAGCCAGAAAGAAGGTGAAATCCGCCGCCGTCTTGCGCGACAGGCCGATCATAAGTCCGCCGAGAATGGTCGCGCCCGAGCGGGAGGTGCCGGGGAAAACCGCGGCAACCAGCTGGAAGAGGCCGATAATCAGGGCGGCTTTATAGGTAATATTCGCCGTGGAGGTCACGGTCGGTTTTTTGTTTTTGTTGCGGTTTTCCAGCAGGATGAAAACAATGCCGACCAGGATCAGCATGATGGCGACCGTCCACTTGTTGTAGAAGAGCGCCTCAAAATAGCTGTCGAACAAAAGGCCGATGACCGCGGCCGGCAGGCAGGCGACGATAATCTTTCCCCAGAGGGAGAAAATATCTTTTTTTATCACGATGCCGCCGGTTTTTCCCTTCCCGAACGGAAACAGCCGGTTCCAGAAGAGGACGACCACCGCCAGAATTGCGCCGAGCTGAATGACGACCAGGAACATCTCCCAAAATTTTTGGGATACGTTCATGCTGATGAGGTCGTTCAGCAAAATCATATGTCCCGTGCTGGAGATCGGCAGCCACTCGGTGATACCCTCTACCAGGCCGAAAAGCGCGGCAATTAAAATGTCCAACATATTAAAAAGCTCCTTCAAAAATAGATTTGGAAACAACGCTGAAACCGAAACCGTCGGGACATACTGCTTTTGGGGGAGGAACGGGGAGAAGGCGGCCGTGCAGCCCTCCGCTTCCGATACGGAAGGTAAGCGTTCGCTCCCCGCCTTTTGTACCTTTATGGGGGTCATGTCCGTTTGCGCCGCTCCTCACGGCCGGATTTAGGGAGGCTGCAGCCGACGCGGCGGTATCGGAGATACGGCGAAGGCCGCAGCAATGGCCGGTATCGGACTGCGATGCAAAGGTGTGATCTTTCGGCCGTCCAACTGTGCAGGCTGAGAAGCGCCCCGGTCGAGAAGTGCTCCAGCCAAGAAGTTGCCCCGGCCGAGAAATGCTCCAGCCAAGAAGTTGCTCCGGCCGAGAAGTTGCCCCGGCCAAGAAGTTGCTCCGGCCAAGAAGTTGCTCCGGCCAAGAAGTTGCTCCGGCCGAAAAGTATATCCGATCGGGAAAATGCATCGACCGGGAAGTGATTCCCTTCCCGAAGCTGCGGCGGCGTCCCTCCTGCCGGAGGGAAAAGGCCGACTTTACAAAACTGCTCCTTATTATATCCCATTATATGGCGTTTGTACAGTGTTTATCCGTTTAAGTTTTCTTAAAATTCCGGGCTTTGCCGGGTCTTGTGGGCGAAAACGCATTTACGCGATTCCATAGCCAAGCTATGCCGGAAGAGGCACGGGATGAAACCTCCGGCTTTCTCGATCGGCTTAACGGGGAATACCATCGGTTAACAAGGGCAAAAATCACTCGAAAATTCATCGCTGGCAGGTGCTTTGCACTTCTGCCCGGCAAAGCCGTGCCCGCCCTCGTCAACCGATGGTAAGGCCGGAGGATATATAAAAAAGAAGGGCGGAAAAACCGCCCTTTTGCAATTATTTCAGCCCGAATTGCGTTTTGGAGACGACCTTTCCGTTTTGTATCATGAAGTTTGCATTGGCGCCATGGACACCGACGCCGTTATATTGATACATGACCGTGGTGATCCGGTATTCTCCCTCTCCGACAGTGGATTCCGAAAGCACTGTGCCTTCGCCGCCGAGAATTGCAAACATCTCGTCAGCGGTCATACCGGTTTCTACGGCGCCGAATTGCTCGAGTGTAATCGCTGTTCCTGCGGCGGGGGCTGCCTCCCCATCCGACCGGCCGGACGACTGCTTTGCCGATTGATTGACCGCATCTTTGGCTGCTCCAAAGCTCCGGGTGGAAGAAAAGAAGCAAAGGTAAATGCAGGTTATCAAAAGCAAAACCGAAAAGAACACCACCAGAAGCCGGGCAAGCAGGATGTTGGAATGATGCTTTGTTTTTGCACCGCACCGAGGACACTGAAAAAGTTTGCCGGGTGGATTTCTCCGCAATTTTTTCATTGTACTTGCTTGATCTGTTTAGGCATACGATCCCTTCTTTGTAATTTTTTATGGACACCGGCGTGCAAAGAGGCCGAATCGGCCCTTTTTAAAACCCTGTTCCACAGAGCCGAAAAAAGGCGGTTTTCAGCCTTCATTTGCACCGCAAACGAAAACTGCCGCCAAACGTTGAAAACGCAGCTGCTTTGAACGTTTGGCGGCCTTTTTTAAAATGCCGAATTATTCAGGAGTTTCCTCCCTAGTGTTTGTTTGCTTCTCCGGCTTTTTGATGCCGGCGTTGGCCGACTCGTCAAAGCCTTCGGTGCTCTCCTTCATAAACAGGATCTTGGCCGTCATGATCAGCAGCTTTATATCCAGAAGAATGGAATAATTCTCGATATAAATCAGATCCATGTTCAGCTTGTCCTCGGGGCTGGTGTTATACTTTCCGTACACCTGCGCGTAGCCGGTGAGGCCGCCCTTTACCCGATGGCGGAGGTCAAACTCCGGCAGCATGGAGACGTATTCGTGCACGTTTTCGGTGCGCTCGGGGCGCGGACCGACCAGCGACATATCTCCCTTAAGAATGTTGAAAAGCTGCGGCAGCTCGTCGAGGCGAACCGCACGGATGACCCGGCCGACCGGCGTGATCCGGCTGTCGTGATCGGTGGCCTTTGCCGCACCGTCCTTGTCCGCGTCGACGATCATGGAACGGAATTTATAAACGTTGAAAATCCGACCGTTTTTGGTTACCCGGTTCTGTTTGAAGAGGACCGGGCCGCCGTCACACAGCTTGATGGCGATGGATATAATCAGCATAAAGGGGGAGGTGATCAGAATCCCGATGGCCGAGACGAGGATGTCCATGGCCCGTTTGATCACCGCCTGCTCCATACTGAGGCCGCGGTTGCGGCAGATCAGCACCGGCGTATCGAAAATCTGACTCTGATAGCAGTTGTTTACAATGATATCGTTGACCGACGGCAGCAGGTAAATCCGCTTCCGGGTAGAATAGGTGTAGCGCAGCACCTCATTCTTCAGGGTTTTGTCAAAATCGCAGATCAGCACCGCTTCATACTTGTCGATTTCGGCCTTGATCTCCTCCATATTATGGTGGTCGACCGCGATGCCCTTGGCAATGTTGTAGCGCTCGCGGATCTTCTGCATTTTGCGGATGATATCCCGGTCGCCCTTGCTCGGCCCGAAGATGGCCAGAATCTGCTTGGCTTTATAAAGCTGGAAATAAACCGTGTTTGCCGACACGCTGCCGAGGATGATGATCGCCGTCTGATACACCGTGGTGACCAGCATCGGCCAGGGAGATAAAAGTTCCCTCGCAATCAGGGACAGCTCCAGATACATGATAAAATTTGTAAACAGCACCGATAGGAAAAAGCTGTACATAACCTCATGTAATCGAAGGACGCCGATTTTAAAGCAGCCGTATATATTTGCGAAGATACAGATGATGACGATATAGGAAAATACAACCAGATAATTTCCCTTGTTTTGATAGAGTGCCTCTTCATACCGGTTGAACCAGACACA
>UQRS01000034.1 GCA_900543525.1 uncultured Oscillospiraceae bacterium | reverse complement strand
ATAACATAGCTTTTTCATTATAATTTGAACGGAGAAGGGAGGACCACCGTGACACTGCGTCATATGAAAATTTTTGTCGCCGTGTGCGAGACCGAGAGTGTGACCCGGGCGGCCGAAAGGCTGTATATCTCTCAGCCGTCGGTCAGTCAGGCGATCCTCGACCTGGAGGAGCATTTCGGTACCCGGCTGTTCGACCGGATCTCCCGGCGGCTGTACATCACCGACGCCGGAAAGCAGCTGTACGCCTATATGTCTCACATCCTCGCCTTGTATAAGGAGATGGAGGATCATATGCAGAACTGGGAGTTTTCCGGCAGCGTCCGCATCGGGTCGAGCATTACAATCGGCAACCGGATGCTGCCGACCCTGGTCGCAAAGGCGAAGGAGGCTTTTCCGGATCTGCGGGTTTATGCAACCATCGATAATTCGGAGGCGATCGAGCAGAAGGTGCTGCGGGGCGAGCTGGATTTTGCCCTGATCGAGGGGCTGGTCCACAGCGAACAGATTTTATCCGAAAAGATTATGGATGACCGGCTGGCTCTGATCTGCGCCAAGGATCACCCGCTGGCCGGGCGAAAATCGGTCTCTGCCGCCGAGCTTGTGCAGTACGATTTCCTTACCCGGGAGAAGGGCAGCGGCACGCGGGAGATCGTGGATTCCAGCCTTCTGGTGCAGGGCGTTTTGCTGCAGCCGATGTGGGAGAGCATAAGCACGCAGGCGCTAATCAACGCCGTGGCCGAGGGGGTGGGCGTCTCGATCCTGCCCTACCGGCTGGCCGAGCCGGAGATCAAAGCCGGTTCGATTGTCAGCCTGCCGATTGAGGGGATCTCCTTCGAGCGGACGTTTTATCTGATTTATTCGGTCAACAAATATCTCTCCGAACCGGCGCGGGAGATTATGAAAATCGCCGGCGCGACCTTTTGCGCCCGGGAAAGGGGAGGGGCTTCGGCATGAATATTACGCATCTGAAGTACGCGGTGGAGGTTGCCCGAACCGGCTCGATTTCTCAGGCGGCGGAAAACCTTTTCATGAGTCAGCCGAACCTGAGCAAGGCGATCAAGGAGTTTGAGTCCCGTCTGGGCTTTGCGATTTTCCGCCGCACCTCCCGCGGGATGGAGCCGACCCCCAAGGGGGCCGATTTCCTCGCGCTCGGGGAAAATATCCTGGCCGAGATTGCCGAGATGGAGCGGCTGTACGCCGGGGAGGGGGATTTGCACTCCAAATTCAGCATCGCCGTCCCGCGCGCCAGCTATATCACCCATGCCTTTACCCTGTTTTTGAACGAGATCGACCGGAGCGAAGCGCTCGATTTCCATTTTGAGGAAACCAGCTCGGTCGCGGCGACCGAGGCGGTCGCCTCCGGCCGCTGCGATCTGGGCATTGTGCGCTGCCGCCTGGATGACAAGGCGTTTTTCTACCGCCTGTTTGGGGAGAAGGGGCTGGGACACCGGCGGATCTTTACATATGAATACCGGCTTCTGCTTTCGCATGAGCACCCCCTGGCCGGAGAGGCGCTGGTCACCCGCGCCGCGTTGGAGCAGTATACCGAGATTCTGCACGGCGACCAGAGCCTCCCCTTCCTGCG
Source organism: uncultured Oscillospiraceae bacterium (assembly GCA_900543525.1). Taxonomy (GTDB): domain Bacteria; phylum Bacillota; class Clostridia; order Oscillospirales; family Acutalibacteraceae; genus UQRS01. Next base: position 21,557 of record UQRS01000034.1, on the reverse strand, counting down.
CAGCGCCGGGGAGGCCGGGAACGGCCGCCGGAGGATCTACGTCTATGAGCGGGGCAGCCAGTTCGACCTGCTGCGCAAGGTAAAGGATACCTATATGTGGGTTTCCCCCATGCCGCGGGAGCTGCTGCACTGCTACGGCCTGACGCAGAAAAAGTGCGACAGCGGCAGCCACCGCTACTGTGATCTGCTGATTTTCAAAAACGGACATCATTTCACCGACAACGAAAACCTCTTTTTAGAAAAGCTGGACGCGGTGATTGCAGAAATTTCCAGAGGCTGACGACCGGCCTTTTTGCCGCGTCAGCAGCGGGTTTTTGAGAGGTATATAAAAAAGTTATACCTATATTCCTTTTTTATATTTCCGTCCGGTTCAAATGTGTGTTAAATTTTTAACAAGAGGTAGGCGGCCTACGCCGTCTGCTTGGGTAGACGAAAGTATGTTTTATGGATGTAAGGAGTGGTTGTAATGAAAATATCTATTTGTGTCTGCACGGCCTGTCATGTAAAGGGCGCGAAGGAAATCGTGGAGAAGCTGCAGGCTCTGGTGGCCGAGAACGGCCTCAGTGACAAGGTTGAGCTGAAGGCGGCCTTCTGCGACGGCACCTGCGCCGACGGCGTGGATGTCACGGTGGACGGCAAGAAGTTCAGCGTCAACCCGGATATTGTGGATCTTTTCTTTAAAGAGCAGGTGCTTTCCAAAATCGTCTGAGAATTTGGACGCCGCGGTTCCCGCCGCTTTGCATAACCGGGCGGCGGGCCGCCGTCTTTTTGCGTTCGAGAAAGGGATGAACATAAGCCAATGACTATTCAAGTTTGTGTCGGCAGTTCCTGCCATCTGCGCGGATCCTATCAGATTATTGAGCTCATGACCGAGGCGCTGAAGAAAAACGGCCTTCAGAATGAGGTATCCCTCAGCGCGGCCTTCTGTCTCGGCAAATGTACCGACGGCGTGTCGATCAAAGTGGATGATGAAGTGATCTGCGGCGTCTCTCCGGAGAATTTTACCGAGATCTTCGATCATTATGTGCTGCATAAATAAGTTTGCGCTTTTAAAGAGGGCTTTTTCGTCATGACAAAATACTTGAAACTGAAAAAATCCAACTGCAAAAACTGCTACAAATGTATACGGCACTGTCCGGTGAAATCCATCCGCTTTTCGGGCAATCAGGCCCATATTGTGGAGGATGAGTGCATTCTCTGCGGACAGTGCTTTGTCGCATGTCCCCAGAATGCCAAGGAAATCCGCAACGACGTCGACGCGGTCAAAGGCCTGATCGCCTCCGGCCGGCCGGTGTATGTCAGTCTGGCGCCCTCCTTTGTCGCCAATTATGAGGGGGCGACCATTGCTTCTATGACCGAGGCCTTGCAGAAGCTCGGCTTTGCCGGCGTAGAGGAGACGGCGGTCGGCGCGACCGATGTGAAGAACCGCTATGACGAAATGGTCGCGCAGGGAGAGCGCCGGGTAATGATTTCCTCCTGCTGTCACTCGGTCAACCTGCTGATTCAAAAGCACTATCCGGACGCGCTGCCCTATCTCGCGCCGGTGGTCACCCCCATGCAGGCGCACGCCATCAGCCTCAAGGAGCGGTATCCGGGGGCCAAGGTGGTTTTTATCGGGCCCTGCATCTCCAAAAAGAGCGAGGCGGAGGAGTTCGCGAAGGATGTCGACTGCGTTCTGACCTTTGAGGAGCTGACCGGCTGGTTCGCGAACGAGGAGATTGTTCTGGAAAAACGGGAGGATGCCCGGCCGGGCGGAAAGACCCGCTTTTTCCCCACGGCCGGCGGAATTTTGAAGAGCATGAAGTGCGACAGCCCCGACTATACCTACCTCACCATCGACGGGGTGGAGAACTGCATCCATGCGATACAGGATGTAATCGCCGGAAACCTTGACAACTGCTTTATTGAAATGTCGGCCTGCGTCGGCAGCTGCGTCGGCGGCCCCGCGATGGAGAAGAACCGGCGCGCGCCTGTCCGCGACTATATCGCGGTGGCGAGCTATGCCGGGGCGGACGACTTCCCGGTCGAGGCGCCGGTGGCCGCCCGGTCGGAGAAAACCTTCTCCTACCTCGGCCTGCATCGGCAGATGCCGGGCAGCAGCGCCATTCAGGAGATTTTGACCCGCATGGGCAAAACCAAACCGGAGGATGAGCTCAACTGCGGCACCTGCGGCTACAACACCTGCCGGGAGAAGGCGGTCGCCGTCCTGCAGGGGAAGGCCGACCTGACCATGTGTTTGCCTTTTCTTAAGGAGAAGGCCGAGTCCTTCTCCGACACGGTGATTCAGAACACCCCGAACGCCATTGTCGTGCTGAATGAGGAACTGGAAATTCAGCAGATGAACCGGGCGGCCTGCGACCTCATGAACATCGGGGCGGGTATGAGCATTGTCGGAGATCAGGTGGTGCGGGTGCTTGACCCGCTGCCCTTCTTTGAGGTGCTGCAAAGCGGCCGAGATGTGCACGACAAGCGGATTTACCTTGCCGAATACGACCGCTATGTTGAGCAGAGTATTATCTATGACAAGAGCTACCACATCCTGATGTGCCTGATGCGGGACGTCACGGAGGAGGAGAAAAACCGCGTCCGGCGAGAGGATATCAGCCGCAAGGCCATTGAAACCACCGATAAGGTGGTTGAGAAGCAGATGCGGGTGGTGCAGGAAATCGCCTCTCTGCTCGGGGAGACGACGGCGGAGACCAAGATTGCGCTGTCCAAGCTGAAGGAGTCGCTGACCAATGACTAATTTGTGCACTGACATCGGCTATCACAGCCTCTTCAAAACCGGCGAGCAGCTTTGCGGTGATCATGTCGAAGTGGTCGAGGCGGGGGAAGACTCGGTTGTAGTTGTTTTGGCCGATGGGCTGGGCAGCGGGGTGAAGGCCTCGATCCTGTCGACCCTGACCTCCAAAATTATTTCAACCATGATGGCCGAGTCCCTCCCGATTGAGGAGTGCGTCTCCACCATCGCGCAGACCCTGCCGGTCTGCAGCGTGCGGAAGGTGGCCTACTCCACCTTTACCATCCTGCGGATCACCGCCAGCAGTGAGGCCGAGATTATCCAGTACGACAACCCGCATGTCATCCTGCTGCGCGGCGGCAAGTACTTCCCCATGGAGGAGACTTCTTTAAAAATCGACGACAAGGTGATTTATAAATCCAAAATCAGCGTGCAGGAGGGGGACGTTTTCATCGCGATGAGCGACGGCTGCATCCACGCCGGCGTGGGCAAGTCCCTCAACTTCGGCTGGCAGCGGGACGACATCATTGATTTTATGGAGACGATGTACGCCCCCGAGCTGACGGCGAAAACCATCTCCACCATCCTGCTGGATGAGTGCAACCGCCTGTACGAGAACGAGCCGGGCGACGACACGACCGTCTGCACGGTCAAGATCCGTCCGAGGGAGTCGGTCAATTTGATGATCGGTCCGCCCTCCGACCCGAAGGATTTGCGCAAGATGCAGACCCTCTTTTTCTCCAAGGCCGGAAAGCACATCGTCTGCGGCGGTACGACCTCGACTCTGGCGGGGGAATTCCTCGGCAAGCCGGTTGTGCCGAAGCTGGATTATATCGACCCGGACATCCCCCCCTGCGCCGAGATCGAAGGGGTCGACCTCGTGACCGAGGGGGTCATCACCATCAACCGGGTGCTGACCTATGCCAAGAGTTATCTGACCGACAATCAGTGTTATACCGAGTGGGATTACAAGAAAGACGGTGCCTCCCGCATTGCGAAAATGCTGTTTGAGGAGGCGACCGACATCAATTTCTATGTCGGGCGAGCGGTCAATCCCGCCCACCAGAACCCCAATCTCCCGATCAATTTCAGCATTAAGATGCGTCTGGTAGAGGAGCTGGCCGAGGCCCTCAAAAAAATGGGAAAACGGATTAAGGTCAGCTATTTTTAATCTGCCGGGACGCCTTTGCCCCATATGAAAGGAATGACCAGAAGATGAGCGATCACAGCACAAGAAAATTTGACACCAAAATACAGCATCTGAAATACAAGGTTCTGCGCGAGGTGGCGCGCCTGAGTTTTGAGGATAAGCTGCTGGAGCATTACAACGACATCCCCAAAATCATTTCCAAAGGGCCGGAGCCGACCATGCGCTGCTGTATTTACAAGGAGCGGGCCATTGTTTCCGAGCGGGTCAAGCTGGCCACCGGCGGCGACAAGTCCAACCCCAATGTGATCGAGGTCATCGACATCGCCTGCGACGAGTGCCCGATGGGCGGATATGAGGTCACCAATGCCTGCCGCGGCTGCATCGCCCACCGGTGCGAGGATGTCTGCCCGAGAGGTGCGATTTCCTTCGACCACCAGCAGAAGGCGCATATTGACAAGTCCAAGTGCGTCGAGTGCGGTCAGTGCGCCAGAGTCTGCCCCTACAGCGCGATCAACAACAACAAGCGCCCCTGTGAGAAGGCCTGCAAGATCAAGGCCATCACCATGAACGAGACCAAAGCGGCCAAGATCGACAACAACAAGTGCATCTCCTGCGGGGCGTGCGTTTACATGTGCCCGTTCGGGGCGATCATGGATAAATCCTTTATCATCGACGTGGTCGACCTGATCAAAAAGAGCGAGGACAACACCAAGTACAAGCTCTACGCCGTGGTAGCCCCCTCCATCTCCAGCCAGTTCACCTATGCCAAGCTGGGACAGGTGATCTCCGGGCTGAAGACGCTCGGCTTCTACAACGTGGTGGAGGCAGCGCTGGGCGCCGACATGGTCGCTTATACCGAGTCGACCGAGCTGGTGGAGAAGGGCTTTTTGACCAGCTCCTGCTGCCCGGCCTTTGTCGATTATATCGAGAAGCAGTTCCCCGCGCTCAAGGACAACATCTCCCACAACCTGTCCCCCATGGCGACCATCGCGAAGTATATGAAGGAGACGGATCCGGACGCGAAGATTGTTTTCATCGGGCCCTGCACGGCCAAAAAGGCCGAGTTCCAGAAGGAGTCGGTTCGCCCCTACATCGACTGCGTCATCACCTTTGAGGAGCTTCAGGCTCTCTTTGACAGCCGGGATATCGACATCACCGCGCTGAAGGAGGATGTGCTGGACAACGCGACCTATTACGGCCGGATTTTTGCCCGCAGCGGCGGTCTGTCCGACGCGGTGAAGCAGGCGCTCAAGGAGCATGAGATCGAGGATTTCGAGTACAAGCCGGTTGCCTGCGACGGGATCGAGGCCTGCAAGGTGGCTTTGCTGAAAGCCTCCAAGGGATTGCTGCCCGGCAATTTCATCGAGGGGATGGCCTGCCTCGGCGGATGCATCGGCGGCGCCGGCTGCCTCACCCACGGGGAGAAGAACAAGCGCGATGTGGACAAGTACGGCATGGAAGCGTATGAGAAAACCATCAAGGACGCCATCAGCGTTTATAACGTTAAATAGGAGTTTATAGAATTCCTTTAAAAAACGGGAGAAGAGATGCCTCTTCCCCCGTTTTTTGTGTTTTCAACCACTCCCCCCGGTATGGGAGGAAAGATGCATCCAAACAAGATGATCCGTACGCCCCGGGGAGGGAGGCTTCCCTTCCCGCGTGGCTTGTTACAAAGCGGAAAAATCAGGCCTCAGCTGTGGGCGGCAAACCCGCCGGAAAATCACCGAAAAAGCGAACCCCCGCCAAAAAGAGAAGGTGATTCTGCCTTCTCTTTCCGGTGGGGGTTCGATGGTTTTTATATCATCGGTTAGCAAGGGCAAACCTGCAAAGCACCTGCCGGCGATGGATTTTTGAGTGATTTTCGGTTTTTCGAAACGCAGGCGGAAAGGGTAAAAAAGCGCCGAAAAAACGTGCTGTCAGGCGTGGCTGTCCTTGTCCACCGATGGTAAGATTGCTTTATAAATCTCGCCCTTCTTAAAGCCGAACTGGGCGGCGGCCTCCTTCGCGGCGGCAGTGGGAGACAAGCCGTCCTCCCGCAGAGAGGCGGCGTAACGCACCGCCTCCTCCAGCGTGTGGGCGGGCTGCTCCGCCGCCGGTGCGCCGCCGATGATCAGCACAAACTCCCCCTTCGGCGGCGTTTCGGTGTAGGCGTCGACCGCGGTCGAGAGGGTGGTGCGCACCGCCTCCTCATGCAGCTTGGTCAGCTCCCGTACGACGGCGACGGGGCGGTCACCGAACACCTCCAGCATATCGCGCAGGGTGGCCAGCAGCTTGTGCGGCGCTTCGTAAAAGATCATGGTTCGCCGCTCCTCCCGAAGGGAGAGGAGGTGCTCCCTTCGAGAGGGCTTGTTGACCGATAAAAACCCCTCGAAGCAGAAGCGGCCGGACGGCATCCCCGACAATGCGAGCGCCGTGATGACCGCGCTCGGCCCCGGTACCGACTCCAGCGAAATGCCCCGCTCGTGGCAGAGATTTACTAAATCCTCCCCCGGGTCGGAGATGGCCGGCATGCCCGCGTCGGTCACCAGGGCGCAGCTTTCCCCCTGCTCAAGGCGGGCGGCAATCTCCTCCCCCCGTTCGCGGCGATTGTGCTCAAAATAGCTGACCATCGGCTTTTTGATGCCGAAGTGGTTGAGCAGCTTTAAAGTAACGCGGGTGTCCTCGGCGGCGATGAAGTCCACCTCCGACAAAATGCGTACCGCACGGGGGGAGAAATCCTCCAGATTTCCGATGGGTGTCCCGACAATATACAGCTTTCCCATATGTTTGCCTCCCTTTCCCTTTAAAGAGGTTTGACCCGGTTTTCGCGATAGATGCCGTAGATTTCCTCCATCTCCCGCGAGGGGCGGCCGTCCTCCTCCAGATAGAGGGTCGGCAGCACCCGGAGACCCGGTCGGCCGCCCCGCCGCCCCTCCAGCAGAAAGAGCCAGGGTCCGGCCCCCGCGCGCTGGCAGACCAGCCGAAGCCGCTTTGGCTCGAGGTCGGCCTGCCGCAGGGCGAGCATGGCGTCGCACAGCCGCTCCGGCCGCTGACAGAGGCAGAACCGTCCCCCGGTGGAGAGGAGATAGGCCGCAGCCCTTGCAACCTCCGGCAGGGTGCAGGTCAGCTCGTGCCGGGCGACTGCGCGCGCGGGGTCGGGGGCGCGCAGTCCGTCTGCCTTTGCGCGGTAGGGCGGATTGCAGGTTACGACCCGGCAGCTTCCGCTCCGGCCGAGAGCCTGAATCTGCCGCAGGTCGCCCTCCAGAATCTCCAGCCTGTCCGAAACGCCGCTTTCTTCTGCCGAACGGCGGGCAAGACGGCAGGCCTCCTCCTGCAGCTCGAGGCCGAGAATCGGGCCGATTTGCCGGTCGCGGCACCAGAGCAGCGGGATAATCCCGCCCCCGCAGCCGAGGTCGGCGGCAGCTTCCCCCGCCTTTGGCGCGGCGAAATCGGCCAGCAGAATCGCGTCGGTGCCAAAGCGGTAGGCCGGCGTCGTGTGGATGATGACGCCGCCGCCCAACGGCTCGATTTTGGATTCCATTCCTTCCGCCTCCCTTTTGCCCTTTATCACGAAGAAAAGCGGAGTGATTCCACTCCGCTTTTGCAGTTTGCCTGTATGCACTGTGTTTAACAATTATTCCTCGGAAATTGCGTCGACAGGACATCCGTCCGCGCAGGTGCCGCAGGAAATACATGTATCCGCGTCAATCACGTACTGGCCTTCACCCTCAGAAATCGCTTCGACGGGGCAGGTGCTTTCGCAGGAACCACAGCTGATGCAAGCGTCGGAAATTTTGTATGCCATCCTATTTGCCACCTCCCTCTTTTTGATATTCTCATCATATCAAACGCCGACATAAAAATCAAGTGTTTTGTAAAAAAGACGGCGGTATGGCAAAAAAATTCAAAAAGGCTTGCCGCGTTTTTCCGGCAGAGGAAAATCATCCTCCGGAAAAATCCGGATTTTCGCCGCAGAATCAAAGAAAATGCGGCGTGCGTTGCGCATGGATCCCTCTCGTCGAGGCTTTGCAGATTCTCCCGATCGGGGGACGCGGATCGTGAGAAACTGCAGAGCCGGCAGAGATAGGCTTGCCTAACTGCGGGATTTATAGTATAATACCATCGGCTGAGCGGCGGAAGCTTTCCTGCCGAAGGAAGGCGGCCTTTAAAAAATTTGCAGGATATAAAGCGGCGGGTCGGCCTTTTTTTCATGCGGGTCAGATGAAAAGGCGGCGCCTTCGTCGTCCTCTGCCTGCCTTCGGCGGGCAAAATTTTGCAAACAGGGGGCTCTGGCCGCTTTTGAAAAGATGGATTTCCCGGAACGGAGAAAAATAGTATGAATATCGTCCTTTGCGGCTTTATGGGCTGCGGAAAAACGACCGTGGGGCGCATGGCGGCCCGGCGGCTGGGTATAGAGTTTGTGGACATGGACGTCTACATCGAACAGCAGGCCGGCATGACGGTCAGCGAAATTTTTGCAGCGTATGGGGAGCCGGCCTTCCGCAGGATGGAGACCGAGACGGCTCGCCAGCTCTCCGGTCGAAACAACCTGATGATTGCGACCGGCGGCGGCACGGTGCTGAATCCGGAGAATGTCGCCCTCTTAAAGCAAAACGGCGTGCTGGTGCTGCTGCAGGTCTCACCGGAGACAGTGCTCTGGCGGCTGCGGAACAACAGTACCCGCCCGCTCCTCCAGCGCCCGGATAAGGAGGCGGCGGTGCGCAGCCTCATGGCGGAGCGGATGCCGGTGTATAAAAATGCGGCGAGCATCATCCTGAACGCCAACCTGCCGTCGGGACAGACGGCGACGCAGCTTTCCCATCTCGCAAAAAAATATATTGACAAATAGGTGCGGTTGGTATTATAGTAGTATTCAGAAAATCATGGTACGGAGGATTTTTGCACAGATGACAAACCTCGCAAAAAGCTATTTTTACTTTAGCTTTACCCCTTTCTTTTTTGAGAGCGGGTTCTTTTTTGCGAGCGATCAATCGGTGTAAGAGTTTTCCGTTTTTGTATTTTTATACGAAAAAGGCATTCGTGAATGCGGAACTCTTTCACCGGAGTTCCGCATTTTTTATTTTTATAAATTTAAAATGCAAGATAAGGAGTGCAAAAGCAAATGATTATCGTACTGAAGGACAGCGCTACAAAAGAACAGATTGCCGCCTTCCAGCAGGAGCTGTGCGACAGCTATGACGTGCAGGTGAACGCCTGGTACGGCGCGCATTCGACCGTGCTGGGACTGCTCGGCGACACCCACAAGGTGGACATCGAGTCGGTGGCTGCGCACGATCTGGTTGAATCGGTCAAGCGTGTGCAGGAGCCATACAAGCTGGCCAACCGCAAATTCCATCCGGAGGATACGGTCATCGACGTGGCCGGGCAGCAGATCGGCGGCGGAAAGCTGCAGATCATCGCCGGCCCCTGCTCGGTCGAGGGGAGAGATCAGATCTGCGGCATTGCCCAGCGGGTGCAGGCTGCGGGCGCCAACTTCCTGCGGGGCGGCGCGTTCAAGCCGCGCACCTCGCCCTACGCCTTCCAGGGCCTGCGGGCAGAGGGGCTGGAGCTGCTGCTGGAGGCTAAGAAGGCCACCGGCCTCCCCATCGTGACCGAGATTATGAGCGCCTCGCACATCGACCTTTTTGAGGATGTCGATATTATCCAGGTCGGCGCCCGGAACATGCAGAACTTTGAGCTGCTCAAAGAGCTTGGCCGGGTGGACAAGCCGATCCTGCTCAAGCGCGGCCTTGCCAACACGATTGAGGAAACCCTGATGAGCGCCGAATATATCATGAGCGCCGGAAACGAGAAGGTCATCCTCTGCGAGCGGGGCGTCCGCACGTTTGAGACCTTCACCCGCAACACGCTGGATATTTCGGCCGTTCCGGTGTTCAAAAGGCTCTCCCACCTGCCGGTGGTGGTCGATCCCTCCCACGCGGCGGGGATTCCCTGGCTGATTGAGCCGCTGTCCATGGCGGCGATTGCGGCCGGCGCCGACGGGCTGATTATCGAGGTGCACAACGACCCGCCGCATGCCTGGTCGGACGGGGCGCAGTCGATCACGCCGGCCCGCTTCGACGCGCTGGCGCAGAAGCTGTTTGCGATGGAAAAAGCCCTCAAAAACATTGATTGAATGAAGAAAACGCCGGAGCTTTTCGGCCGAAAAGAGGTTTTTAAAACTATGACGCGTATCCCGGTCTCGGGTCAAAACCCGTATGATATTGAGATTGCGGCCGGCGCCCTCTCCTCCAGCGGCGAACGGATCGGAAGGGTCAAGGCGCCCTGCCGCGCGCTGGTCATCAGCGACAGCCATGTCGCCCCGCTGTATGGAGAGGCGGTGCTCTCCTCCCTGAAGGCGGCCGGATTTTTCCCCCAGCTGCACACCTTCCCCGCGGGGGAGGCGAACAAAACCCTCGCCACGGTGGAGGGGATGCTGGCTGCCTGCGCTGCGGCAGGCCTTTGCCGCAGCGATCTTATCGTCGCCCTCGGCGGCGGCGTCACGGGAGATATGGCCGGCTTTGCCGCAGCCATCTACCTGCGCGGCATTGACTTTGTGCAGCTGCCGACCACCCTGCTTTCCATGATCGACTCCTCGGTCGGGGGAAAGACCGGCTGCGACCTTCCCTTCGGGAAAAATCTGGCCGGCGCTTTTCACAATCCGCGGCTGGTGCTGATTGACCCCTCCCTGCTTTCCACCCTGCCTGACCGCTATATGCGCGACGGCATGGGAGAGACGGTCAAATACGGCTGCATTTTCAGTGAGGCGCTGATCTCCCGCCTGGAGCGGGAGGATTATCGCGCCTTCCTGCCTGAGCTGATCCGGCAGTGCGTCGAGATGAAGCGGGATGTGGTGGAGGCGGATTTCACCGAGCAGGGCTGCCGCACCCTCCTCAATTTCGGACACACGATCGGCCACGCCATCGAAAAGGAAGAAAATTTCTCCGGCCTCAGCCATGGGGAGGCGGTGGCCGCCGGCATGGCCATTCTGACCCGCGCGGCCGAGCGGCTGTCGCTCTGCGAGGAGGGGACCGCCCTCCGGCTGGAGGGGCTGCTGAACTCCTTCGGTCTGCCGACCGGCACCTCCATTTCGCCCGAGCGGCTGGCCGCCGCCGCCCTGCATGATAAAAAGATGCGGGGCGACACCATCCGGCTCGTCCTCCTCAGAAAAATGGGAGAAGGCTATGTCGAGACGGTGGAGGCCGCCCGGCTGGCGGAAATTTTCGCCCTTGGGATGTAAAAGCCCGCCGGATAATTTTAATGCGTATTTTAAAAATCTGTGGATGGAAGAGGCCGCCCTTTAAAACCGGGCAAAAGCCTCCTCGTCCGCGCTTTGAGGGAGGAAATCCTTTGAGCTGTATAAAAATTACCCCCCACCCGTTGCGCGGCGCCGTTCGTCCCCCCGCCTCCAAAAGCGACGGGCACCGGGCAGTCATCTGCGCCGCGCTGGCGGAGGGGGAGAGCCGGGTCTCTGGCCTCACCATGTCGGAGGATATTGAAGCCACCCTCCGCTGCCTGTCGGCCATGGGGGCGCAGATCCGGCGGACGTCCGGCGGCGTTCGGATTGTCGGCGGCCGGTTTTCTCCCACGGCGGCGTTGGACTGCGGAGAATCCGGCTCGACCCTGCGCTTTCTGCTGCCGGTGGCGGCCGCCGCCGGCATTGCGGCCGAGCTGACCGGCCGCGGCCGGCTGCCCGACCGCCCGGTGGAGGTGCTGACCGCCCTCCTTCGTGCGCACGGGGTCGACTGCGCGGCCGACGCGCTGCCCTTGCATATAAGGGGACGGCTGACTCCCGGTCGGTTTGTCCTGCCGGGCAACGTCAGCTCACAGTATATCACCGGCCTTCTGTTGGCTCTGCCGCTGCTGGGGGAGGAGAGCGAGATCCTGCTTACCTCCCGGCTGGAATCGGCGGGGTATGTGGATATGACCCTGCGCAGCATGGCGGCCTTCGGGATTGAGGTTGTCCGTACTCCCGACGGCTATCGTATTCCGGGCGGGCAGCGCTACCGTCCGGCCGCCTATACGGTGGAGGGCGACTGGTCCTCCGCAGCCTTTCCGGCGGCGGCCGGCGCGCTCGGCGGCGATTTGCAGATACTGGGGCTGTCTTCCGACTCCCTGCAGGGGGATCGGAAGATTGTCGAAATCCTCCGCCGATTTGGTGCGGCCGTATCCATGGAGGGCGACTGCCTCCGTGTGCGGCAGAGTGCGCTGCGGCCGGTTGAGGTTGACGCTGCCCAGATTCCCGATATGATTCCGGCGGTCTGCGCGATTGCGGCCGCCGCGAAGGGGACGACCTGCATCCGGTCGGCCGGCCGCCTCCGTTTGAAGGAGAGCGACCGCCTTTCGGCCATCGCGAGGGCGCTTGGCGGCATGGGGGTCGCGGTGGAGGAGGAGGCTGACGCTTTGACCATTCACGGCGGCCGGGTGCACGGCGGCCGGGTCGACGGCGTGGGAGATCATCGGATCGTGATGGCCTTTGCCGTGCTGGCCGCCTATGCCGAGGAGGAGACGGTCATCACCGACTGTGAAGCGGTGGCCAAGTCCTATCCGGCCTTTTTTGACGATTTTCAAGCTTTGGGAGGGATTTGTCATGTCCTCTGATTTTGGAAAATGCATCCGGCTTTCGATTTTTGGCGAAAGCCATGGAGAGGCGATCGGCGTCGTGCTCGACGGCCTTCCAGCGGGAGAGCCGGTCGACCTTGCCGCGATTGATGTACAGCTGTCCCGTCGGGCGCCCGGCCGGGACAAGTCGTCCACCCCGCGGAAGGAGCGGGACGCCTTCCGGGTGCTGTCCGGCCTCTTCGATGGAAAAACCACCGGCGCACCCTTTTGCGCCATCATTGAAAATACCAACACAAAAAGCGGCGATTATGAAAACCTGCGCCGCCAGCCTCGCCCTTCCCACAGCGATTACGCCGCCTTTGTCAAGTATGGCGGGCATAATGACGTCCGGGGCGGCGGGCATTTCTCCGGGCGGCTGACCGCGCCGCTGGTGATTGCGGGCGCGCTTTGCCGGCAGATGCTTGGCCGCCGCGGGATCACAATCGGCGGCCATGTCCTGCAGATCGGGGCGGCCGCCGACGCGCCCTTCGACCCGGTCGGCGTCACGGCGGAGGAGCTGGACGCCCTTTCGCAGCGGTATTTCTCCACCCGCTCACCGGAGGCGGAGGCCGCCATGCGGGAGGAGATTGAGGCCGCCCGCACCTCCCTTGACAGCGTCGGCGGCATGGTGGAGATTGCGGCCGTCGGGCTTCCGGCCGGCCTCGGCTTCCCCATGTTCCGCGGGGTGGAGAACGTCCTGTCGGCCGCGCTGTACGGCGTGCCGGCCATCAAAGCGGTCTCCTTCGGCGAGGGAGAGGGCTTTGCCGCCCTCCATGGGAGTGAGGCCAACGACCAGATGCACATGCAGCAGGGGGCGGTCCGCACCCTGACCAACCACTGCGGCGGCATTACCGGCGGCATTACCAACGGAATGCCGCTGCTGGTGCGGGCGGCCTGCAAGCCGACCCCCTCCATTGCGCGGGCGCAGCGGACGGTCGACCTTGTAAAGCAGACCGACGCGGTAGTTGAAATTCACGGCCGGCACGACCCCTGTATCGTGCCGCGCGCACTGCCGGCAGCCGAAGCGGCCGTCGCCGTCGCGCTGGCCGACCTGATGATGGAGGATGGACGTTTATGAGCTTGGATGAGGTGCGTAAGGAAATCGACGCGGTAGATCGGGAGCTGGTTTCCCTTTTGCAGCGGCGGCTCGACTGCTCGGTTCGGGTGGCCGAGGTCAAGGCGGCCGAGGGAATCCCGGTTCTTGACCCCGCGCGGGAGGAGAAAATTATCGAGAAGGTGAAAAACGCCGGCGGCGTGTATGGAGAGTATATTGCCGGCGTTTATCGCTCGATCATGGACGTCAGCAAGGAGCTGCAGCACGACCGGATGGGCGGCGTTTCTCCCCTGGCGGCGGAGATTATGGGCGCCGCGCGGTTTATCCCGCCGGCAAAGGACGGCCGCGTCGCCTGCCAGGGGGCGCCCGGCGCCTTTTCCGAAGCGGCGGCCGAGCGGCTTTTCCCCGGGGTAACGCCGAAGTTTTTCCAAAGCTTCCGGGAGGTGTTCGCGGCCGTCGAGCGGGGCGAGGTGGACTATGGCGTGCTGCCGGTTGAAAACTCCAACGCCGGCAGCGTGGCCGAGGTGTACGACCTCCTTCTGGAATACCGCCACTACATCATCGGCGGGGTCGAGCTGTCGGTGTGCCAGAATCTCCTCGGCCTGCCCGGCACGGCGGTGGAGGATGTGCGGGAGGTTCTCTCCCACCCGCAGGGGATTGCCCAGTGCGACGCGTATATCAAGGCGCACGGCTTCTCTGCACGGGAGACGACCAACACCGCGGTGGCTGCACGGATGGTGGCCGAGGGCGGCGACCGGCAGACGGCAGCGATCGGCTCTCTGGCCGCGGCGAAGGAATACAGCCTTTCGGTGCTGGCGGCCAATATCCAGACGGCCGGCCACAACGCCACCCGGTTTATCGCCATTTCCAAAACGCTGATTGTCAGTCCGAGAAGCAACAAAATCAGCCTGGTTTTTTCCATTCCGCATGTGACCGGCTCGCTCTGCCGGATTCTGACCCGCTTCTCCACCCACGGCCTGAACCTCACGAAGATTGAGTCGCGTATGGCGCCGGGCGGGGAGTTTACCTATCTCTTCTATCTGGATTTTACCGGCAGCGTCGGGGATTTTTCGACCGTGAAGCTGATCTGCGACCTTGCCGGAGAGCTGCCGGACTTCGCCTTTCTGGGGAATTATAAAGAGCTTCCGGAAATATAAGGCGGCGGGAAAGCGGCGGGAATCTCCGACCGTCTTCAAAAAAACTGAGCGTCTGCATATTTTGCAGACGCTCAGTTTTTTTTCTTTCCCGCCGGGAAAACGGCGGCGCAGGCTCGCCGATTTTTATAAAATAAACAAGCCGGATGAATCAGATTAACTGTTCATCCGGCTTGTTTAAATGCGCTTTTGATGCTTAGCCAAGTCCGTCTTCGGTTTCGGTGGTGGGGCCGTTTTCGGAAATGAGACCCATCACAACCGTGTCGAAGAGCTCTACCTCCATCTCCGGAGCAGAGTATACCTCTTTCATCACAAATCCCTCCGTTAACTATTTTATTTAAAATCACTGCAGATACCGATTGTTAGTTATAGTTTAACGCACGCGTCGGGGTTTGTCAAGAGGTTATTGAGGCTTTTTTCGCAAAGCTTTGCGGAAAAAATGGCCTTTGCACCCTTCGGCGGCCGTCAGAGGCAGATTTGGACAGCGTATTTTTCCAGCCAGTGATTGATCTGCAGCATATAAGCAATGGTTTGCGGCGTGGTCATCAGCTGCCCGTACCAGGGCTGCGCCTTGCTGTCGGTCAGCAGTTTTTCCAGCGCCGGCTTCTGCACGATTTGCAGAATCGGAGCGTACGGATCCTCTATAATTTTCTCAAGGCGTCGGCTGACCTCGGCCAGATAGGAGGGGTTGTGGGTTTTCGGGTAGGGGCTCTTTTTGCGCCAGAGCACCTCGTCGGGCAGGTAATCCCGCATGGCGTAGCGAAGCAGCCCCTTCTCGTAATGCTGATAGTCCTTGTACTCCCACGGCACGCTGTAGAGATACTCCGCAATCCGATAGTCGCAGAAGGGCACCCGCACCTCGAGCGCGCTGTACATGCTCATCCGGTCCTTGCGATCCAGCAGCGTCTGCATGAACCAGTCGAGGTTGAGGCGCATCATCTCCCGCATACGCTTTTCGTCCGACGGAATGCCGGAAAGGCTGTGCGCCGCCTCGACCGTGCCTTTATAGCGGGCGTATACGTATTCCTCCGGGTTGAGGCGGGCGGCAATGTCGGGCTGCAAAAAGCCGGCGCGATAGGCGGTCGACTGCGCCCAGGGAAAGCCGTCGGTCTCCCGGATCTCCTTGTCGCGGTACCAGGGATAGCCGCCGAAAATCTCATCCGCGCATTCCCCCGAAAGGGCGACGGTGCAATGCTTTTTGATCTCGCCGCAAAACAGCAGAAGAGAGGCGTCCACATCGGCCATGCCGGGCAGGTCTCTCGCCTCGACCGCCATGTAAAGCGCGTCGGCCAGCGCCGGGGTATCGATGACCGACTTGTGGCTTATCGCGCCGAGGTAGCTGTTCATCAGCCCGGTAAAGTCCGAGTCGCTGTTGGGCTGGAATTTGGTCGCTTTGAAATATTTGTCGTTGTCGCGGTAATCCACCGTGAAGGTGTGCAGCCGCTCTCCCCGCTTTGCGAAATGGCGCGCCGCGACCGAGGAAATCAGGCTGGAGTCCAGCCCGCCCGACAGGAAGGTGCCGACCGGCACGTCGGAGACCAGCTGCCGGGTGATCGCGTCGACCAGCAGACAGCGCACCGTCTCGGCCGTGGTTTCAAAGCTGTCGGTGTGGGGCTTTTGCCGCAGCTCCCAGTATTTGTGCAGCTCCAGCCGCCCGTCGGAGAAATACCCGCAGCAGGCCGGCGGCAGCTCCTCAACCCCCTCAAAGACGCCGCAGCCCGGCGTGCGGCCGGGGCCGATCAGCATGACCTCCGCAATGCCGGAGAGGCCGACCTTCGGTTTGATTTTACCGCTGGCCAAAATGCCCTTGATCTCGGAGGAGAAGAGCAGGCCGTCTTCGGTTTTGGCGAAAAAGAGCGGCTTTACCCCGATGCGGTCGCGGGCGAGAAAAAGGCGCTTTTGCCTTTTCTCCCACACGGCGAAGGCGAAAATGCCGTTGAGCTTCTGAACGCAGTCGGCGCCAAAGCAGGCATAGGCCTTGAGCAGCACCTCGGTATCCGAGTGGCCGTCAAAGCGGTACCCTTTTTGCAAAAGCTCCTTTCGGATCTCTTCGGTATTGTACAGCTCGCCGTTATAGACGAGGATCAGCTCCTCCTCCGTCGGGGGGTAGAGCATGGGCTGCTTGCCATGCTCGATGTCGATGACGGCCAGCCGGTCGTGGATCAGTACCGCATCCCCATCGGAGTAGATGCCGCTCTCATCCGGGCCGCGCCGCCGCAGAACATTCTGCATAGCCAGATATTCTTCCGCCCCGCCGTGGAGGCCGCGGCCGACGGCCACCTCTCCCGCGATTCCACACATACGCCTCACTCCTTTATCGGATTTACCCTAACAGTTTATGCAGGAAGGGCGGTTTTCTTGCATGGCCGCTTTTTCGGGTTCCTTTGCCGGGAAGAAAAGCTGCCGCTCTCCCGTTTTAAAAGCGAGAGGCGGCAGCTTTTTTCTCTTCTTATCTGCTGACAATCCGGTAGTATACCCGGGCGGTCAGGGAGTAAATCAGTGCGTAAATCACGGCAAATACCAGGAAGCATCCGACCGTGCATATGCCAAACAGGCTTATATTGGTCAGGTTGAGCAGGGCCAGAAGCCGGGTAATCACCGGGAAGGCAAAGGCGACATGCACGCCCGCAGTGACCAGCGGCAGGAAGAAAATGGTCAGAACCTGCGAGCCGATCGAGCGCTTGATCTCCGCCCGGCTCATGCCGACCTTCTGCATGATTTCGTATCTGGCCTTGTCCTCGTACCCCTCCGAAATCTGCTTGTAGTAGATGATCAGGATGGTCGCCATCAGGAACAGCACGCCCAAAAAGATTCCGATGAAGAAGAGGCCGCCGTACTCGCCGATGAAACCGTCCTTCTGGGCTGCGCGGCACTCGATAAGCTGCACGTGATGGGCATCCGGCCTATCCTCCCGCGCTTCTACAAGCCGGTCATATACCTCCAGCGCCCGGTCGTCCGAACCGTCGAGGTCAAAGCCGTAATACCCGCACAGCAGACTGGCGCTGCTCTGGTAAGCTGCGGTTTGCAGCTCGGTCAGCTCGGTCAGCGCCTCGGTACTCTGCACGACGAGGAAATAGGTGTCGGAGATGTTGGACGTCATGCTCCCGTTCTGGGGGAAGTCGGCCAGTTTTTCCCGGATGCGGAAGTCCTTGCCAAGCAGCTGAACCCTGTCCGGCGCATAGCCCTTCCGGTTGGCGTAGAACAAAATCTCCCCTTCTGCGAGGGATTTCTCCTCCCCCGTGATGGCGTTGTAGTCGGGCAGAGAGATGAAAAACAGCGTCCGGAGCCCGTTCAGCATATTCAGATTGAGGGCGTCGATCACCTTCGGGTCGGTGCCAAAGGTGTCGCCCTGCTCCAGCGCCGAAAAGCTGAGGTAGGTATAGGCCACCTCGTTTTTCGGGGTGAGGCCGAGGGCGGCTGCCGTCTCGCGGCAGAAGGCGCGGACCGCCTCCGGATCCGGAAGCTCGGTCTCGGACGCGATCTCCTCCACGACAATCTCCTGCGGGTAGCGGGTGTGCAGAATATCCTCCATTCCGATCCACAGCGACAGCGTCGTGGAGACCATGACCAGCACCATGGTCGAGAGTATGCAGATGTTGGCAAGACCGACGGCATTTTGCTTCATCCGGTAAATCATGCCCGAAACGCCGGTAAAATGCTTGCGGTTATAGTAATACTTTTTATTTTTCCGCAAAAGCTTGAGCAGCGCGATGCTGCCCGCGACAAAGAGAAAATAGGTGCCGATAATGACCAGTATCACCGCGACGAAAAACAGGCCGATCGCCGCCACGGGATTGGTCGTGGTGACCGAAATGTAGTAGCCTCCGCCAAGGCAGGCGATTCCCAAAACCGTCATAATCCATTTGGTTTTTGGCTCCTTTTCTCCCGTGCTGCTGCTTTTGAGCAGCTCGATCGGCCGGGAGAGGTGAATCTGTCGCAGGGAGTTTAAGAAAATCAGCAGGAAAATTGCGGCAAACAGCAGGACGGTTTTGCCGGCCGCCCCGGCCGAAATATAAAATCCCAGCGGTACCGCGCTGTCGAGCATCTTGAGCAGGATCAGAAAGATCAGCCGGTCAAACACCATGCCGACAATCAGCCCCAGCAGAAGGCTGGCGGCAGCGATATACAGCGTTTCAAACCCCAGCACGCGGGAGATGTGCCGCTTCTCCATCCCGAGGATGTTGTAGAGGCCGAACTCTTTTTTGCGGCGCTTCATCAGAAAGCTGTTGGTGTAAAAAAGGAAGATTACGGCAAAAATTGCGGTAACCCGGGTGCCGAGCCTCAGCGAGTAGGAGACGTCCGCTCCGCCGTGCATGGCCGCCATTCCCGGGTTTCCGGCCAGAGAGCAGATCATGTAGTACGTGGCGGCGGTCAGCACGCAGGCCAGCATATAGGGGAGGCAGGTCTGCGCGTTGTTCTGGATATTGTTGGCCGCCAGCTTTGGATACAGCCATTTATTCATCCCGAACACCACCTGTCGCAATCCGTGTCAGCGTATCCGAAATCTTGCCGTACATCTCCTGCGTGCCGCCGGCTCCGCGATAAATCTGATGAAATACCTCTCCATCCTTAATGAAGAGCACCCGGCCGGCATGGCTGGCCGCTTTGGTAGAGTGGGTGACCATCAGGATGGTCTGCCCGTCCCGGTTGATCTCGGTGAAGAGGCGGAGCAGGCTGTCGGTCGCCCTGGAATCGAGGGCGCCGGTCGGCTCGTCGGCGAGGATGAGCTGCGGCCGGGTGATCAGAGCGCGCGCGACGGCGGCGCGCTGCTTCTGGCCACCCGATACCTCATATGGGAATTTGTCGAGAATATCTCCGATCCCGAGCTTCGCGGCAATGGTCTGCAGACGGGCGTTCATCTCGTCATACTTCTTTCCGGCCAGCACCAGCGGCAGGAAAATGTTGTCCCGCAGCGAAAAGGTGTCCAGCAGGTTGAAATCCTGAAAAACAAATCCCAGATTATCCCGCCGGAAGGCCGAAATCTCCTTCTCTTTTAAAGAAAGAATGCTGCGGCCGTTCAGCAGAACCTCTCCGCCGGTCGGACGGTCAAGGGCGGCCAGAATGTTGAGCAGGGTGGTTTTGCCTGACCCCGACTCTCCCATGATGGCCACATATTCTCCCCGTTCGACCGTGAAGGAGACATTGGACAGCGCCTGAACATGGCTTCCGCCGAAGCGGGTGGTGTATACTTTTTTAAGATTTTGCACCTCTAAAATCGGCATACAATCTACCTCCTGTTGCCTTGCTGCACCCAGTATACCTCTGCCCGGCAGCCTGCTGCCATAGCTTTACCTTACAATCCGGCCGGATATCTTACAAAATTGAAAGAAACGCTCGAAAGCGCCGCGGGGGGGCGAAAGGGCAGATTAAAATCAGAAAAAAGGGAGGGGCAGGGCTTTCGGCGTTTTTCAATCTGCCGCCGATCGAATGTGCAGCGTATTTATTATAAGTTTTGGGATATGGTCAAAAACGATATTGAGAAAGGAGACTGCCAAATGAAAAAACAGTGGCTTAAAACGGTTTGCACGCTGCTTTTAATGATGGTCGTTTTTTCAAACCTGGCAATACCCGGCACGGTGAAAAGCAATGCACAGGCCTCCTCTCTGCCGACCGGTGAAATTTCATACACCGGTTATGCGGAGCTTTATGTCAACGAGTCGGTCGGCTCTGTAACGCCCTACTTCTCTCAGCTTGAGATGCAGCGCGCCCTGTACATGGTCAACGCGCCGGCGCACGGGGCGGCACAGCCGTTTTCCGTGCCGTATGCCGGCGGTCAGGGGCGTGCGCGTTTATCTGATCCGAAATGACAGCGCGCAGGCTACCGACAAGGTGACGGTACAAATTATGACCGATTATAAAAATTCGGAAAGTGTGCTTGCCAGCGCAAGCTATGTCTTTGGGGACAGCCCCAACGGCTGGCAGACCATCCTGTTTCCGGAGTCGGTAACCCTTTTACCCGGCGTACTGTATTATCTCAGGGTGTTCGCGGATGAAGGCTCCAACTACGTCGCCTGGAACGGATTTGGCAAAAGCAACAGCTTTGATACTGCGGATTTCCATGCGCTGAATTATGACAATGGCTGGAAGACCACCGAAAATGTGACGTCGTTTGAAATTCTCCCCTCGAATGAGGAGGACGCTCTGCCCAGTGTATATTCTCAGCAAAACGCGGGTACGGCGCTTTATAAAATCAATGCGCCGTCGAACAGGGCGATTCAGCCCTTTGCCGTCCCGTTCACCAAAATTTGTGCAGTGCGCGCCTACCTCTCCTGCGTGAATGATACCGATCAGGTACAGGTTCGCATCCTGGATAACTTCAAGGAGGATGCAAATGTCGTTGCGCAAGAGGTCTTTACCATCGGATCCGAATCGGAAAAGAAGGGTTGGAAGCAGCTGGATTTTGCCCAGCCTCCGGAGCTTGAAGCGGGAAAGCGGTACTATCTTGAGTTTTCGGCGCCCGAGGACTGCGGCAATGTTGTTTTGTATGGGGCGCTGCTGTTCATGGATATGCGTCCATCAATTATGACAAGAACGACGGCGGGTACAAGCTGGACAACAAGACGTCGGCGTTTGAAGTGGTAGAGGATTCCACCGATCGGGATGCAGCACAGGCGGTTATCAGTATGATTGCTGCGCTGCCCAGCCCGATTACGGCCGAAAGCGGCCCCGCGATTGAGGCGGCGGAGAAAGCCCATGCCGCTCTGTCAAGTACGCAGAAGAATTTGGTAAGCAATTACAGCCTGCCGGTTGCGGCCAGAGAGGCATACGACCGCCTGTGCAGGCCGGCCGACTATACCGCTGTGGACGCCGCACTGGAAAAGGCTGCGGCGCTAAAGGAAGCCGATTACACCGCGGCCTCCTGGGCGAAGCTGCAGGCGG
>UQRS01000033.1 GCA_900543525.1 uncultured Oscillospiraceae bacterium | reverse complement strand
TTCTTGCTGCGTTTGCGCATTTCTGTCCATACAGAAAGGAAGGGCCTGCGCGGCCTGAGCGCAAAAGTTAAACTTTGCAGGAATTCAGATAGAGGAAGTGACCACAAAAACAAACCTCCCCGCGACCCCAGATGCAAAAGCCTTACTTACAGAAAACCGGAGAGAGACCGCAGCCTCTCTCCGAAAAAATCCGATTACCGAATCTGCCAGTCGATCGGCTCCTCCCCGTGCTCAGCGAGAAAACGGTTGGCGGCCGAAAAATGCCGGCAGCCGAAAAATCCGTTGTGCGCCGAATAGGGGCTGGGGTGTGCCGCCCGCAGAACAAGATGCTGCGGCCCGGTCAGCAGCGCCGCCTTGGCGCCCGCGTTCGCGCCCCACAGCAGGAATACGATCGGCTTCTCTCTGGCATTGAGCAGCTCAATGACATGGTCGGTAAAAATCTCCCACCCGAGTCCCTTGTGGCTGTTGGGCTGCCCCCTGCGAACGGTCAGAACCGTGTTCATCAGCATAACGCCCTGCCGGGTCCAGTCGGTCAGCTCCCCATGGCTGGGAATCTCACACCCGAGGTCGTCATGCAGCTCCTTGAAAATATTCTGCAGCGACGGGGGCGGCTTGACGCCCTTTTTCACCGAAAAGCAGAGGCCGTGCGCCTGTCCCGGCCCGTGATACGGATCCTGGCCGATGATGACCGCCTTGACCTTCTCATACGGCGTGTAGCGCAGGGCGTTGAAAATATCATACATGTCGGGATAGATCGTCTGCTCCCGATACTCCTTTGCGAGAATGGCCCGCAGCCGCTTGTAGTAGTCTTTCTGAAACTCATCCTGCAGCAGCTCGTCCCAGCTGTTCCCCAGCTTAACCAACAAAAGCACCCTCTTTCCGAAAATTCCGGCAGCCGCGCCGCTTTACAGAGTATATACCCCCGATTCGAGCAGGACAATCTCGGTCTCCCCCACGCGGAGATACTGCTGCACCGGCTCCTCAAACCCGGCGTAATCAAAGGCCGAGAAGGAGGAGAGGTTCACCTCGGTAATACTGTTGGAGCCGGCGTTGCAAACCAGCATATCCTCCCCCTCGATCCACAGTCCCATCGGGTAGGAGAAGGCGGCGCCCTTCTCGCTGCCGCCGATCCGCAGCTCCTCCCGCATGGAGGAGAGATTGTACCGGATGATCGTGTTGCTTTCCGGGAAGGAGGCCCAGAGGCAATCCTCCTGCCGGACGACGTCGGCCGGACCCTTGCCGCGGTAGAGCAGCTCGCCCTCCCACAAAACCTCCGCCCGGGTATCGCAGCGCAGGGCGCGTCCGTCGGGAAAGGCGGCAAAAACCTGCCCGCCCGGCAGAAGGATGGTCTTGCAGTTCAGGCTGTCGCCGAGGCGCTCCTCTATCTGCTTGAAATTGTTGCCGAACTTGGCCAAAAGATATACATTGCGAGTGACCGAGTTGAGGAGATCGGTCTGGAGCGTGGCCATCTTGTACCCGATGACCGAGCGGTCGTCAATCTCCTGCTTCTTGACCGCGATAATAAAGCCGCTGGCCAGCGGCAATATGTGAATGGCTCTT
The DNA here is from genome assembly GCA_900543525.1 of uncultured Oscillospiraceae bacterium. GTDB lineage: Bacteria > Bacillota > Clostridia > Oscillospirales > Acutalibacteraceae > UQRS01. The sequence continues at coordinate 21,858 of UQRS01000033.1, read as the reverse complement.
TTCCCGAAAATCTTTTTCATTCGATCCCCTCCTTTTCTTCTGAAAATTCAGCCGGGCAAAAGCGCCCCGGCGTGTTCTGAAAGCTTTTCTCATATTACGAAATCCCGGCCGGCCCTTTGGCGGCAGGAAGCGCTTTCGCTTTTGACAAAGCCGCCTTGCCAGAGGTCGTGACGGCAGACCCAGTATAGCACATTTTGTCGCGTATGAAAATCTTTTTTCAGAAAAATCTCACGCTTTATATGACGTGCGGGGGATTTCGTCACATTATTTTGGAATGCGGCACCTCCTCTCCAGCCGAAAGAGAATTTGACAACACCCGGCCGCTGTGGTATAATGAAAAAAACGTTTAACCTTGTTAACGGTTAGGCTTTGCAGCCTGAAGAGGAGGTGGTCCGGCTTTGGACACAACACGGGAAGAAGAAATTTTCCTGGAAATTCTGCATGAATTGGCGCGGCTCAACCTCGGCAGTACGCTGCACGCCGTCACGCAGGGGGAGTTTTTCCTTCTCTCGATCATCCGGCGGTTCGGCGATTATGTGGAGAATCGGGCCAACTCGGTCAACGTCTCCCGTTTGGCCGTCGCGCTGGAGGTTACGCCGGCCTCGGTCTCCCGCACCCTCCGCGGGCTGGAGAGCAGAGGGTATCTTGAGCGGGTCACCGACGCGGAGAACCGGCGCAACACTTACGTTAAGCTGACCGAAAAGGGGCGCAGCCTCTTTTTAAAGGAGAACGAGCTGGTCGCAAAACTGGCCGGCCGCGTTTTCAATCGCATGGGGGAGGAAAATATGCACACACTGCGGGCGCTGTCCGAGCAGCTGCACGGCATCCTGGAGGAGGAGCTGACCGCGCTTCCTGCCTCTCTCCCGCAGGCCGCCCCCAAATTCTGAAACGTCATTCCAAACAGAAAGTAGTGATACATATGATTCGTAACACCGAAACGGCCGCCATGGTAAAGTCACTGGCCGAAATCTGCGTCGAAAACGGTAAGATTGACCCGGCGCTGTACTCCAAATACGATGTCAAGCGGGGTCTGCGCGACGTCAACGGCAAGGGCGTATTAACCGGCCTTACGGACATTTCCGAAATCCGGCAGAACAAGGTGGTCGACGGCAAGACGGTGCCCTGCGACGGCAAGCTGTTCTACCGCGGAATCAATGTGGAGGATTTGATCGCCGGCCACGTGGCGGAGGATCGTTTCGGCTTTGAGGAGACGGTCTATCTTCTGCTGTTCGGCCGTCTGCCCGGGGCGGAGGAGCTGAAAAGCTTCTGCGAGCTGCTGGCGCACTATCGGCGGCTGCCGGCCGGGTTTGTCCGCGACGTCGTGATGAAGGCGCCGAGCAGCGACATGATGAACGCGCTGGCGAAAAGCGTGCTTTCCCTCTACGCCTACGACAAGAATCCGGAGGATATTTCGATCGAGAATGTGCTGCGGCAGTGCCTGCAGCTGATTGCGGTTTTTCCGCTGATTTCGGTCTATGGCTACAACGCCTACATCCATTTTCATAAGAACAAAAGCCTGATCATCCACCAGCCCAAGCCGGAGCTTTCCACGGCGGAGAATATTCTCCGCCTGCTGCGGCCGGACAAAAAGTACACCAAGCTGGAGGCGCGGGTGCTCGACATGGCGCTGGTTCTGCATGCAGAGCACGGCGGCGGCAACAACTCGACCTTCACGACCCACGTCGTCACCTCGTCGGGGACCGATACCTATTCGGCCATCGCGGCCGCGCTCGGCTCGCTGAAGGGGCCGCGGCACGGCGGCGCCAACATCAAGGTTGTGCAGATGTTCGACGACCTGAAAAAGCAGGTGCACAACTGGTCGGATGATGAGGAGATTCTGGCCTATCTCGGCCGGCTGCTGGATAAGGAGGCCTTTGATAAAAAGGGTCTGATCTACGGCATGGGGCACGCGGTCTACTCGGTATCCGACCCGCGCGCCAGAGTTTTCAAGAGCTTTGTCGAGCAGCTCTCGCGGGAAAAGGGCCGGGAGAAGGAGTACGACCTCTACCTTGCGGTTGAGCGTCTGGCGCCAAAGGCGATCGCTGCCAAGCGCCAGATTTACAAAGGGGTCAGCGCCAACGTCGACTTTTTCAGCGGCTTTGCCTACAGCATGCTGGGGCTTCCGCATGAGCTGTACACGCCGCTCTTCGCCGTGGCGCGAATCGCCGGATGGAGCGCCCATCGGATCGAGGAACTGGCCGGCAACGGCAAGATCATCCGCCCGGCTTATATGAGCGTCTGCACCGAAACGCCCTATGTCCGGCTGTCCGACCGGTAAAGAAGGTGCCAAAAATTGCGTTTTCTGCAAAATTTCTTTTACGGAAGGTACGGGCTTGATCGGCTGGGTCAGCTGAATCTGGCCATCTGGGCCGTGCTTGCGGTCATCAACATTTTCGTCCGTTCATGGATACTGTACATCCTCTGCGCGCTGCTGTGCATTCTCTGCCTGTTCCGGATGCTGTCGCGCAACTTCCCCGCCCGGCAGGCGGAAAACCGGAAGTTTTTGCAGCTCCTCGGCGGGGCAAGGTCGCGCGCCCGGCAGCAGCAGGAGCGGCAGAAGGATAAAACCCATCGGTATATCAAATGCAAAATCTGCGGCGCGACCCTCAGAGTGCCGCGGGATAAAGGACGGCACACCGTCCGCTGCCCCAAATGCGGAAAGGAATTTTCCATCCGCATCCGGTTCTGATTCCGGAGTTTTTGCGGCAGGCGAACAGGGACACAAAAGGCGGAATACCTCAACCGGAAAGCAGGCGTTCGGGTATTCCGCCTTTTTAAGGGGAGTAGAGGGAAAATGACTTTCACCTTATATCAAATGTACTGGATCTTCGTTATCTACGCCTTTGTCGGCTGGTGCTGTGAGGTGGCCTTTGCCGCCGTCAAATCGGGCACCTTTGTCAACCGCGGCTTTTTAACCGGGCCGGTCTGCCCGATTTATGGCTTTGGAATGCTGATTGTCGCCCTGCTGCTGACGCCGCTTGCGAACAGCTGGCTGCTGCTTTTTGTGGGGGCGGTGGTGCTGACCTCCCTGCTGGAGCTTGTGACCGGCTTTGTGCTGGAGCGCTTTTTCCACCAGAAGTGGTGGGATTACTCCGCCTTCCGGGGGAACATCGGCGGGTACATCTGCCCGCAGTTTTCCCTTCTGTGGGGAGTGGCCTGCGTCGCCGTGATGAAGGTGGTGCAGCCTCTTGTCATGCGGCTGATCGACGCTTTCCCGCACCTTGTGGGCATCATCCTTCTGTGCGTGACCGACGTGCTGTTTGCGCTCGACCTCACTATGACGGTGGTCACCCTCTGCAAGCTGCAGGCCAGGTTCCGCCGGTTGGAGGAGTTTGAGACGCGGATGCGCCGCATCTCGGACGAGCTGGGCGAGGGGATTTTCAAGGGAGTCGAGCAAAGCCGCCAGCTTTATGAGAAGCACCAGCCCGAGCTGGAGCAGGGGCGCGAGCGCCTGGAGAAGCTCCGCGACCGGCTGGAGCAGAACCGGGTAAAGCTGGACGCGCTGATGGCCGAAAAGAATTTTGGCGCCGCCCGGCTGAAAAAAGCCTTCCCGAACCTTGGCCGTTTGTCGAAGGAGCGGGAGGAGAACGCCCGGAAGCATGGCGCGGAGCTGCTTGACCGGCTGAAGCGCATGAAGGAAAAAACGCGCGAAAAGGTACATATGGACTAAGGCTGGGCAGCCGCACACCTCCCGAAGTCGGAATTTGCAGCCGTCGTCATGCTTTCTTTTCCCGGCACGCTTAACGGCGGCCAAAAAAGCTGATCCATCATGCCGATTTTTTGAAATACAAAACCCGCCCGGAGGATATGAGGCAAAATGCCATCCTCCAAGCGGGTTTTCTTTTGTAAAACAAACCGTCTGCACCGCAGACCGCCGCAAGCCTTGCCGGTCATCCGGTCGTCCGGCGATCAGTCCAGCTCCATCAGCTTGGCCTTGACTCCATCCAGCTTGTCAAAGGCGTCCAGCATCTCCCGAATGGTTTCGGGCTCGCCGCAGACCTGCAGCAAAATAACGCCGTCGTCGGAGCAAAAGCCCTCACCCGTCTCATGCAGGCCGACGCGCAGCTTGATATGGCAGCCGAATTTGGTCAGCATCTCCTGCAATTTTGCCGCACCGGTCGTACGGTGCTTTACGCGCAGTCCGATAATATGATAACAGTCCATCGTAAATTTCAGCTCCTTTTTTAAACCGCCCGGCAAAGGCGGCCGCACACCTTAAAGCTTGTGCGGGTACTCACCCTTTTATACGTGACGGCTATGTTCCGGAAAAGAGACAGCCCCTTTTTTATTTTCCCTTTCCGCCGTCCTTCTCCTTCAGGGCGGAGGATTTGCCCTTCTTCGGCGGCTGGAGGAGCTTTACCTCCTCCCGGGTGAACTCGCTGAGCTGCGCGTCCTCCTCCCCGACGCGAACCTTCAGCTTCCCGGTCAGAGGCGCCGCGTCCACTACAACACCGCGTCCCTCCGGCGTCTGAACAATCGAGCCGTTGCGCGGCGTGATTTTGTTCAGATATTCATAAGCGTTCTGCTCATATTTCAAGCAGCACATCAGCCGTCCGCAGCTGCCCGAAATTTTGGTCGGGTTGAGGGAAAGACCCTGCTCCTTTGCCATTTTGATCGAAACCGGCTGAAACCCGTTCAGAAAGCGCGAGCAGCAAAAGGGCTGTCCGCATATGCCGAGGCCGCCGAGCATCTTGGCCTCATCCCGAACGCCGATCTGCCGCAGCTCGATGCGGGTGCGGAAAACCGAGGCGAGATCCTTGACCAGCTCGCGGAAATCCACCCGTCCGTCGGCCGTGAAATAGAACAGGATCTTGCTCCCGTCAAAGGCGTACTCGGCGCCCACGACCTTCATCTCCAGCTTGTGGGCGTCAGCCTTCTTCTGGCAGGTGCGCAGCGCGTCGGCTTCTTTTTTACGGTTTTCCTCCGTCCGCCTGCGGTCGGCGTCGGTGGCAAGGCGAACCAGCTTTTTCAGCGGTTTTATAACCTCGCTCTCCTCCACCTCGGTCCGCTGCATCACAACCTCCCCGCACTCCACCCCGCGGGAGGTTTCCACCACCGCGAGGTCGCCCTTCTGCGGATCCATATCGCCCGGGTCAAAATAATAAACCCGGCCGCCGTCTTTAAATTTTACACCAATTACAGTTGCCATATATTCCTCCAAAAGCCAATCGATGTTTGTGTTCGGCTGAATCTTTTTTCGTTTGTACCGTCAGCCCGCCCTCCGGCAGAGGAGGGTTTGCTGACAGTTTATTATACATCAATCGGCGTATGAAAACAAGCGCATAAATTCGTAAGCAGCAGCGCCGTTCCCGCATTGGCGAGGTTCTGGCTTTCGGCTGCCTCTACCCCGGCAAGCATTTTCATCAGCCGGGGCAGAGGAATCCCTCCGCCGGCCGTCCCGGCAGGCAGCGCTTTTCCGGCCGCTTTTGCCGTGATGCGGCGTTCCAGCTCGGTTTTCAGCCCCTGCAAAACGAGGCCGGTTCGCCGCCGGGTGTCCTTCCCCTCCAGCTTGCGGAGCAGGCGCAGAGTGTCCAGCTCGCTGCCCGACTCGGCCGCGCAAAGGAGGTCGGCACAAAGCGCCCCCGTCTCATCCTTGCTGCCGAGCAGCTCGATCGCCGCGCCGATGTTGCCGCCGGCCGCAGCCGCCGCGGCGTGCACGGCCGTCTCGTCCCAGCCATCCGCCCGCTGCAGAAGGCAGGCCGCGGCCGCCTCCGGCTCCGGGGCCGAAAGGGTAAAGCAGACGCAGCGGGAGAGGATCGTCTCCAGCAAAGCGGAGGGGCGTTCGGCCAGCAGGATAAACATGGCGGTGGCCGGCGGCTCCTCCAGCACCTTGAGCAGAGCGTTGGCCGCCGTGTCGTTCATTTTGTCCGCGCCGTCCAGGATGAATACCCGGCGCGCCGCCTGATTGGGCAGGACAAAGGCCGCCTGCCGCAGCGCACGGATCTGCTCAACCTTGATAAACGCGCTGTCCGGCTCGATCACCGCGATGTCGGGATGGGTTCCCTGCCCGGCCAGACGGCACTCCCGGCAATCGCCGCAGGGAGGCGTCTGCCCCGTGCAGACCGCACCGGCCGCCAGAATCTGCGCCAGCGTATGCCGGCCGAGGCCCTTTTCTCCCCCGATCAGGATCGCGTGCGGCAGCCGACCGCTTTGCAGCATGTTCCCGATCGCGCGAACGACCGGGCGGTTGCCGACAAATTCCGAAAGCCTCATAATTTCTCAAACCGGGTGACATCGGTGACAAACACCGTCGCACCGCCGGCCGAAACCGGAATCTGCGCCGCATAGTCGTCGGAGATCGGATCGCTTCCGAAGAAGTTATTGTTCGGCGCGGCCTGCGCACGCTTGCGGCAATAGGTGGAGAAGATGTCGATAATCTCATTCACCTTGTTGTCCGAGGTCCCGATCATGAAGGTGACGTTTCCAACCTTGAGAAAACCGCCCGAGGTGGACAGCTTGGTGACCATGTGTCCGGCTTTGGTCAGGGCAACCTGCACCGCGCCGGCATCATCCGCACCGACAATCGCAAAAATCAGTTTCATATGTATCCTTCCTTTCCGGTTAGGTGACAAAGCAGGGCGTCCGATCGGACGAAAGCCGACCGAACAGCGAAAAGGCCGCAGCTCCGGCCGTCCCGCTCCGTTTTATAAAAACTGCGGCCGTCATTTTCCCCCAAGCCCGCTTTTTCATATAGTAAATGGGCGAAAGGCGCGGCCTCTCCTGTTTTTCGCAAAAAACGTGTTTTATTCCGGTATGCGCCGTCTCAAAACGAGATTATATCCGCACCGCTCGTATCCTTTCCCGCCCGCTTTTTTGCAGGAGGGAGAGGGTCTCGACCTCCAGCCGTTCGCCCGGAACGGCCACCGGGATGCCGGGCGGACAGGGGCAGACCAGCTCGGCCGAAACCCGGCCGGCCGCCTCCCCGATCGGGAGGCTTTCCGCCGGGGCAAAGAGTGCCTCCCGCACGGGGAGGACAGCCTCCGCCCGGGGGAAGTCGGGTCTTTGCAGCGGCGCGGCAGTGCCCATCTTCGGGGCGAGACGGGAAAGACCCTCCCCAAGCCGGGTGAAATCCTCCTCCTCATGAAACGGGGTGAGGATAAAGACCATCGCCGTCTCGTCGCAATACTCCCACATGCAGGTTTCACGAAAGGCGGCCATGGCGTCGGCCACGGGTATGCGGTTTTTCGCCAGCGGCAGCGTAAACCGCACCGGGTCGCATTCCCCCTCCGGCAGGGCGTACCCCAGCCGGCGCGCGAAATCCCGCAGGGCATCGGCGCGCTCCTCCAGCCGGGAGAAGGCCGCCCTCCCCTCCCGCTCCAGCCAGTCGAGGCAGAGGTCAACCGACCCCATGATGAGGTAGGAGGGGCTGGTCGAGCCGAAGAGCGCCATGCGCTCCCGCGCGTCGGGGAGAAATGCCTCCCTCCCGATGTTCAGCAGCGCGCCGCCGGTCAGCACCGGCAGCGTTTTGTGCAGGGAGCAGGCCGTCATATCCGCCCCGAGGGAGAGCGGGTGCCGCTCCTCCTTCAAAAAATGCAGATGAGAGCCGTGGGCGTTATCGACCAGAAGCGGCGTTCCAAACCGGCGGCAGACGGCCGCAATGGCCGGAATATCACACAGCCGGCCGTAATAATCCGGGCTGGTGAGATAAACGGCGTCGGCCGAGCCTTCGGAGAGGGCCGCCTCCACCTCCCTCGCTTCGACCACGCCGGAGGCGCCGGGGTAGAGCCAGACCGGCTCAAACCCGATCAGCCCGGCGGCCGACACGGCCGAGAAGTGGGCGTTGCGTCCCATCGCGACCCGGCCACCGGGCGACACCGCCAGAGAAAGCATGGCCTTGATCGCCTGAGAACAGCCTCCGGCCGAGAGAAAGCTCCCCCGGCTGCCGAATATGGCGGCCGCCCGCACCTCACACGCCTGCAGCACGCCGTCGGCGTGGTAGAGGCTGTCAAGCCCCTCCACCTCGGTCAAATCATAGGGGAGGACGGGGGCAAAGGGCGGTATGGCCGCCGCTTTTCCGGAATGCCCCGGCGTGTGAAAGCGGGAGCGTCCGTCCGCGATATACGCTGCCTCCCGGTCAAAAAGCGTACCCATATTCCCCCTCCTTTTGTTTTTTTGCAGGTTTTCCGACCGATGGGAATCTGACGAAAAGCAGCAGATAAAAATCGCTTCGTCCCTTTATCCCTTATAAAACTCCATCATGGCGCGCCACGCCATGTAGACATCCAGCTTGGCGACAACCTCACAGGGGGCGTGCATCGACAGCACCGGCACGCCGAGGTCGACCGTATCGACATTGAGGTTGGCGATATACATGGCAACCGTGCCGCCGCCGCCCGCGTCGACCTTGCCCAGCTCCCCGATCTGCCAGACGACACCGCCCGCCTCCAGCATGCGGCGAATCTCGCCCATATACTCGGCCGAGGCGTCGTTGGTGCCGCTCTTTCCGCGGGAGCCGGTGTATTTGGTGATCACCACGCCGTGGTTGAGCATGGCGCAGTTGCGCCGCTCGGACACGTCGGGGAAGGTCGGGTCAAATGCGGCGTTGACGTCGGCCGACAGGCATCTCGAATTGGACAGAACCCGGTAGCCGCAGCTTCCCTGCGCCTTTGCCAGGTCGTTGATGAAATAGGTGAGGTAGCGGCTCTTCATGCCGGTGTTGCCCTCCGAGCCGATTTCCTCCTTATCGGCCAGCACGGTTATGACCGTCCGGCGGGGCGCCTCGGTATCGAGCGCCGCCATCAGCGCGGGATAGGCGCAGACTCGGTCGTCGTGCCCATAGCCGGCGATCATCGACCGGTCGAAGCCGAGGTCTCTGGCCTTGGCCGCCGGAACCAGCGTCAGCTCAGCCGAGAGGAAATCCCCCTCGATGATGCCGTATTTTTCATGCAGCAGCTTCAGGATGTTCAGCTTGACCATCTCGCTGCCCTCGTCCTCTTTAAACGGGCGGCTGCCGATCAGGATGTTCAGCTCCTCCCCCTTGATGCCCTCGGACAGGGGACGCTTGCACTGCTCGGCCGCGAGATGGGGGAGCAGGTCGGTAATCAGGAAGCAGGGCTCCTCCTCCTTTTCGCCGAGGCAGACCTCCACCTTCTCCCCGTCGGCCTTGACGACCACGCCGTGCAGGGCCAGAGGGGTCACCGTCCACTGGTACTTTTTGATTCCGCCGTAATAGTGGGTCTTGAAGTAGGCCAGCTCCCCATCCTCAAACACCGGGTTGGGCTTCAGATCAATGCGGGGGGAGTCGATGTGCGCCGCCGCGATGTTGACCCCCTTCTCGATCGGCTCGGAGCCGATGACGGCCAGCAGCAGCGCCTTGCCCCGGTTGTTGAGATAGACCCTGTCGCCGGGGTTGTACTTTTTGTCCGGCTCGAAGGGGACGAAGCCCCGCTCCTCCGCCATACGGACGGCGGTACGAACCGCCTCCCGCTCGGTTTTGGACGCGTTGATAAAGGCTTTGTACCCTTCACAGAAGGCTTCGGCCGCGGCGGCAGTCTCCTCCGACACGGTAAGAGCTGCATGCTGTCCTTTGTAAAACAGCTTTTCCTTCAGTTCCTCGCTTGGTTTTTTGTCCATATTACTCTGCATCCTTTCGGTATATATTTTCATAGATTTTGCGGGTTTTCTGCACCCGTTCGACATACGCCCTCGTCTCGGCATAAGGGATGGCGTCCAGCGTATCTCCGTCGGAGGAGTAGTCGGCGTTTTTCAGCCAGCCGGCCACCGCCGTTCTCCCGGCGTGATAGGCCGCGATGGCCGCCGCCTCGTTCCCGAACTCCTGCAAATTGAGGGAGAGCAGCTTAACGCCGTATTTTATGCTGATCTCCGGGTCAAAGAGGGCGTCGGCGGCAAGTCCCTGCTCACCCGTTTTGGTCTGCACCCAATCGAAAGTCTCCTCGGTCATCTGCATTAAACCTTTGGCATCCGCGTGGGAGACCGCCTCCGGATCGAAGCCGCTCTCGCATTTGATTACGGCAAAAACAAGATCGGCGTCCACGCCGTATTCGGCGCTGTATTTTTCCACAATTTCACTGTATTTGCGGGGATAAAAGGCCTCTGTCACCTTGGAGAAGGCGAACCCCAGCAGCAAAATGCAAAGGGAAACGACGGCCAGGGTGGCGACAATTCGGACGGCTAATTTCATGGAGTACCTTCTTTGCTCTCTTTAAGTATTATCTCCGCCGTGCGGCGGATATTCTTCAAAAAATCGGCCTCGCTGCCGGAATTGCGGATGATATAGTCGCAGCGGGCACGGTAAAACGCGTCGGGCTTTCCGGCGGAAATCCGGGTGGCGGCCTGCTCTGCTGTCAGGCCGTCGCGGGCACAGATGCGCCGCAGGCGCTCCTCCCGCTCGGCAAGGACGGCGACGCACCGGTCGCAGAGGCGGTCGGCCCCGCTCTCGAACAGGGTCGGTGCGTCGAGAAGGATGCGGCCGCAGGTTCTGGAGGCGGCGGCAATCTCCTCCTCAATCCGCTTTGTGATGAAGGGGAAGGAAAGCCGGTTGAGCGTCTCGGTCCCCTCCCGGCTTGCAAACGCGCGGGAGGCGGTTTTCGCCCGGTCGAGGCTGCCGTCCGGACGCAGGATATCCTCCCCGAACGCTTCTGCCAGAAGGGGGAGAAGCGGGCTGCCCGGCTCGGTCACGGCGCGGGCGGTGCGGTCGCAGTCGATGTGGAAAAAGCCCAGCTCGCCGAACACCCGACAGGCGGTGGTTTTTCCCGCCCCGGTCGGTCCGGTCAGTCCCAGTATAAACGTTTTTTTCATCCTGTGCAACCCCTCCCATCAGCGGACAAAGCAATTCCGGCACGGCGGCAAGAACGCCGATGCCCGGCCCGATCTCCGGCGTGCCGGCAAAGCGCGCCGCAAAAGGTGGGTCGTCAGACCCGCACAACCTCAAACCCGGCGGCGCGGATCAGGCGGTTGTATACCGCGAGGCTGACGCCGGTTTTCTCCGGCGCGTGGGCATAGGCGGTCACCGCGCCGATCTGATCCAGCCGGCGCAGCCCGTCAAAGAGGGCGCGCGCCTGCCCGGCCGGGTCGTCCGCCCCTCCGTAAGGCACGCAGGGACAGGAAAGCTGCGCCGCGTCCTCCGCAAAGCAGAGGGCGGCCACCCCCTCCCCGGTGTGGCGGCGGACATAGTTTATATACGCCTCCCGATCCCCCTCGACCAGAATGACGTGGGTGTTCGGGGCGTAATGCTTGTATTTCATGCCGGGGCTGGCGGCTGTCGCGCCCTCGGCCAATCGGTGGAGAACTGCGTCGTCCACCTCAATCGGGCCGATCACCGCCTCTATCATCTCGACCGTCACGGCGCCCGGCCGGAGCAGCCGCGGCCTTTCCCCGGCCAGAGAGAGGACGGTCGACTCGACCCCGACGGTACAGTCGTGGGAGAGGATGATGGCCTCTATCCGGCCGTCCATATCATCCACCACATGCTGTGCGGTGGTCGGGCTGGGAGACCCGCTCCGGTTGGCCGACGGCGCGGCCAGCGGCAGCCGGCTTTCCCGAATGACGGCCGCGGCCACCGGATCCTCCGGAAACCGGACGGCCACCGTGTCCAGCCCGGCCGAGACGGCGTCGGGTACCCGCGCCCCCTTCGGCAGAATCATGGTCAGCGGCCCCGGCCAGTAGGCTTTGGCCAGCCTTTTGGCCGGTTCCGGAAAGCTGCGGACAAGCCCCTCCAGCATGGACATGTCGGAAATATGCACGATCAGCGGGTTGTCGGCCGGCCGACCCTTGGCCGCAAAAATCCGCTTTACCGCCTCCGGGCAGAAGGCGCTCGCCGCGAGGCCGTAGACCGTCTCGGTCGGGATGGCGACCAGGCCGCCGTTTTGCAAAATTTCCGCCGCGCGGGCAACCCCCGTCCTCCCTTCGGGGGAGTCTGGTGCCTCAATCCTGATTTTTTCGGTATTCAAAAGCCTTCATCCCCTTTCAGCTGTCCGACGCGTGCGCCTTGTAGTAGGTTTCAACCATCCCCAAAAACTCCGTCCAGCGGCCGGTGTCCCGCAGCGTTTGGGGGCAGTTCTTACGCATATAATCGGCGTGCTGGGTCACCGCGTCAAGGTCGAGATTGTAGGTGTGCATCAGATAGGCGACCAGCTTTGCCCCATTGTCCAGCGTCTTTTCAAAATCGCCGTCGGCATTGACGCACAGCTCGATGCCGATGCCGTGGGCGTTTCCGCCCTCCGGATTTTTGGTGTCCCCGGCGTGCCAGGCCACCTCGTCATCCGGGACGTGGTGGTAAATTTCGTGATCGTCCACCGTGTAGTGCCAGGAGGTCTCTCCCCCCTTGCCGCCCGACAGATAGTCGCTGTGGCTTTTGGCGTCGGCGCCGACCGAGGTGTTGCCGGTCTCATGCACGACGATATAGCGTATGGTGCGCCGGATCCCGGTGCGTGCCTCCAGCTCCTCCGGCATCAGGACGGTATGCACCGGCACGCCGTACACCTCGTCGGGAAAGGCCGGCTCGGTCGGCTGCTTCTCTGCAATCGCATTATGTATCCCGATGCACAGACCGAGAATGGTAAGCAGAGCCAGCACAATCAGCAGGACAAAAACCGGCGGCTTTAACCGGCGGCGCTTTTTTCGTCGGGAGGGCCGCACATACCGGACGGCTTGCTCCGGCCTTTTCAAAGTCTGCAAGGTTTATCCCTCCGCCTGTTCCTTTAGCATTTCGGCACGATAATAGGTAATCAGACCGTCGACCAGCTCATCCAGATCTCCGTTCAGCACCTGCTCCAGCTTATAGAGGGTCAGGCCGATCCGGTGATCGGTCACCCGCCCCTGCGGATAGTTATAGGTACGGATGCGCTCCGACCGGTCTCCGGTGCCGACCTGCGCCCGCCGGTCGCTCGCAATCTGAGCACTCTGGTCGGCCAGCAGCTGCTCATAGAGGCGGGAGCGCAGCACCTTCATCGCCTTATCCTTGTTTTTGTGCTGACTGCGCTCGTCCTGACACTCGACCACAAGGCCGGTCGGCAGATGGGTGATACGGATGGCCGACTCGGTCTTATTCACATGCTGGCCGCCTGCGCCGCCTGCACGATAGGTATCAATCTGCAGGTCGGCCGGGTTAATCTCCAGCTCGACCTCCTCCGCCTCCGGCAAAACGGCGACCGTCACGGTAGAGGTGTGGATACGCCCCTGCGTCTCGGTCTCCGGCACGCGCTGGACGCGGTGAACGCCGCTCTCATATTTCAAGCGGGAGTAGGCGCCCTCTCCCTCGACCATGAAGCTGATTTCCTTATACCCGCCAAGCTCGGTCTCGCTGGCCGAGACCGGCTCGATCTTCCACCGGCGGCTTTCGGCGTACATGCTGTACATGCGGTAGAGCACCCCCGCAAAAAGGGCGGCCTCCTCCCCGCCGGCGCCGCCGCGGATTTCCACCACGACGCTCTTGTCGTCGTTGGGATCCTTCGGCAGCAGGAGGATTTTCAGTTCCTCCGCCAGCTCCTCCATCCGCTTCCGGGAGGCGGTAAGCTCCTCCTCCACCATTTCGCGGAAATCCTTATCCAATCCGCCGCCCTCCAGCAGCTCGTGCGCTTCGGCCGCGTCGGCCTTGGCGCGGTCGTACTCCTGATACTTCTCCACAAGAGGGGAGAGCTGCTTATGCTCCTTCATCAGCTTTTTGTACTGCTCCTGATCGCTGACAATCTCCGGATTCATCAGGCTTTCGGAAATCTGCGCGTACCGCGCGGCCACCTGATTCAGTTTATCAAACATGCGTATCCTCCAAACAAAAATTACTCTGCACAAAGCGCCCGGGGAAAGGCTACTCCTCCTTCGGGAGAACCTGCCGGATGCGTTTTTCACATTTGGCGCGGGGCACCATGACCTCATGCCCGCAGCCGAGGCATTTGATTTTGAAATCCATGCCGACCCGCAAAACCGAAAAGCGGTTGCAGCCGCAGGGATGGTTCTTTTTCATTACTAATATATCTCCGACCTGAATATGCATCGTCAAAGCCGTCCTTTCTGAGGCCGCGCCCCCCCGCCGCCTAATTCAGCGAGAGAAAGATCTCCCGAAGCCCGTCGGCACGAATGGAAATCCCGTCGAAATAATCGTACATCAAATCGCCGAAGAGAAGCGAGACCGATCCCTCTCCGGCCGCGATAAGGCCGGAAACCTCGCTCGTCTGCGAAAGGCGCGAAAGGCTCGGCTCGCGCGTCTGCGGCGAAAGGGTTATCCCCCGAAGCAATCCGGCGTCCTCCGCCTCCTTATCGCTGACGACCGCCGAGAGACGGACGCTGCACACCGCCTCCCCCTCCGATTGGAAGGAAAGCCCCAGCTTATAAAAGCTCAGCCGGTAGCGGTCGGTGCGCAGCTCGGTTTTTTTAATCTCCCCGGTAGAGGTGTTGTACTGCACCGTATAGCGCAGTGGAGGCTGAAGGCGGAATTCCTCCCCCTCCAGCGCGGCCGAAAAGGCGAGGACGTCCATGCAGACCAGCGTTTTATCGGCCGTGCTGTTGTAGCTGTAGGCGAGCGCCGCCCCGCCTCCCGTGCTTTCCACATAAGGCTTTTGCTCCTGCCAGAGCGGCGCCTGCTTTTGCAGCAGGGCGGCAGCGGTCGGATATTCCTCCAAAAAAGCGGGACTGACACCGCGCGGCTGCTCCAGATATTCGTACAGGGAGAAGAACTCGCTCTTCTCCCCCGAAAAGGTGAGGGGGGTGCTGACCGGATCAAAGTCGGTGCGGACATTTTTCGGCTGGCTGAAAATCACCCAGAGGATGAAGGCGGCCAGCACCAGAATAATCAGAACAAAAAAGATGTTGGACAAAAGCTGCCGACCGGGGGTCAGCTCCTTGTCATACGGGTTGTTTTTCGGCAATGCCGCCACCTCCGTTCAGCGTGTTGGAGAGTGCGGCCAGCTGGGAAAGGGTCAGCTTTTCCGCCCGCACATCGGGGGAAAGGCCGATCTCCTCCAGCGCGGCAAGCAGCGCCGCCTTCTCGATCCCCCCGGCGGAGGATACCGAGTTGACCAGCGTTTTGCGCCGCTGGGCAAAGGCGGCTTTAATCAGGGCGAAGAAGGCCGCCTCGTCCGCCACCTCAACCGGAGGCTTTTCGCGAATGCGAAGGCGCAGCACGGCGCTGTCCACCCGCGGCGCGGGGAGGAACGACCCGGCCGAGACGCCGAACAGCAGCTCCGGCTCGGCATAGTAGGCCACCGCCGCCGTGACCGCGCCGGCCGCCCGGCTTCCCACCGGCGCGCAGAGGCGGTCAGCCGCCTCCTTTTGCACCATGACGGTGATCGAGCGCACCGGCAGCCGGCTTTCCAGCAGCCGCATCAGCAGCGGAGAGGTGATGTAATAGGGCAGGTTGGCGCAGACGACCACCTCCATTCCGGCGAACCGCTCGGCCAGAATCCTGTGCAGATCCAGCCGCAAAGCGTCACCGAAGAGAATCTGGCAGTTGTCAAACCCGCCGAGCGTCCTTTCCAGCACCGGGCGCAGCCGTTCATCCAGCTCGATGGCCACCACCCTTTCGGCGCGGCGGCAAAGCTCGGCGGTGAGAACGCCGATGCCCGGCCCGATCTCCAGCGCGCCGACCGGCGCGCCTGCCGCCTCGCCGCAGGCCGCCTCTGCCATGCGGGGGCAGACGGTGGGATTGATCAGAAAATTCTGCCCCAGGGATTTTTTGAAAGAGAAGCCGGCCTCCTCCAGCAGCGACCGCATGGTCCGCGGGTCGGAAAGACTGCCGGAAAAGGGCTGTTTTTCGGTGGGAGGGGTCATCCTCGCGTCCTCCTTTCGGTTGGATAGGAAGCAGGCAAAGCCTGCCGATTTTTTAAAAAACATAGAGGTAAGCCGACCGGTGCAGAACCTCGCCGCCTATCGGCGCAGCCGGCACACCTACTCCACCGC
Organism: uncultured Oscillospiraceae bacterium; assembly: GCA_900543525.1. Lineage (GTDB taxonomy): Bacteria > Bacillota > Clostridia > Oscillospirales > Acutalibacteraceae > UQRS01. The sequence goes on along the minus strand of UQRS01000033.1, from coordinate 6,006 downwards.
AGGGGCGGCCTGCAGCACCCGGTTGGCGATGCGCGCCGCCGCGCCGATGCCGGAGCCGGCGTTCTCGGCCACGACGACAAAGGCATAGGGCTTGCTTTCACTCCGCGAAAAGCCGACAAACCAGGAGTGGGGAGTTTCCTCCCCGATTTCGGCCGTGCCGGTTTTGGCGCAAAGCTCCAGCCCGGAGAAGTTGCCGTCCCCGTAATTATGCAGCACGTTGTTGCGCATCATGTCCGACAGCTCGTTTGCCGTCGCCTCTCCCATCATGCGGCTGCCGTTGTGCGAGAGAGCGAACCGCAGCGGAATCCCGCCGGTCGTCTTGACACTCTCGACAAAATAGGGGTTGACCGGACGGCCGCCGTTCGCAATCGCCCCCATCAAAACCATGTAGTGAAAGGGGTTGACCATATCGTTCTGCTGACCCATGCCCGACCAGGCAAGGTCGATATTCCGCGCGCCGGTTACATCGTACCGGCTGGCGGCGCAGCGGATTCCGTCGACCGAAAAGGCCTTGTTAAAGCCCAGCTTGTTTGCCGTTCTGGTCATCACATCTCCGCCGAGGTCGACGGCCATCTGCGCAAAAAAGGCGTTGCAGGATTTGGTCAGCGCGTCCCCGAGGGTCAAACTCCCGTGATGGCCGAGGCAGCTGACCCACTCCCCCTCGATCGTGACGCCGCCGGAGCAGGCATACTGCCGGGTGAAGCAGTCGTTCATGTTGTCCAGCGCGGCCGCAGCCGTCACCAGCTTGAAAACCGACCCGGGCGCATAGATACCGCTCAGCAGCCGATTTACATAGAGGCCGCTGCCGTCGTCCTCGCCGCCCGCCTTGACCGCATAGGGGTCGGTCGTCGGGGTGGAGACCATACAGAGTATCTCCCCGGTTTTGTAATTATATACCCCGACCGTGCCGGCGTAAGAGCCGAGCGCGTTCATGGCGGTCACGCAGAGGTCGGCGTCCAGGGTCAGCTGGATGTTGTTGCCATCCCCCTTGCGGCTGTAGACGCCGTTTACGATGTCATAGCCGACAAGCTCGCTGAGGAAAGCGCTGTGCACGCCGGTCGCAACCTTTCCCGAAAGGTCGCCGACCGCATGGAAGGTCGCCTTCCGTACCGAGGCGCTTTCCGCAAAGCTGCGCACGCCGTCGGTGGTAGAGGCCAGCACCGTGCCGTTCCGGTCGGTGATCGCCCCCGCCTTGACCAGGCTGCCGTCGGTATAAAGGTGCCGGTTGGTCGGATAGGTTGCCCAGTCATCCCCCCGCACCGTAAACTTGGCGATCAAAAAGCCCATTCCGCCAAAGAAAACAAGAATCATCAAAAGCAGTGCGATCGCCCTTCTGGCAATCTGTTTCATAAGCTGACCGCCTTTCTTTCTATCCCTTGATAAGGGCCGTCGCCCCTCCGCCCCGCCGGATCACGCCCGGCTCTGCCGCCTGCCCTCCGGCGCTTTGCGCGGCTGACTGACACTGCGCGCCCGGCCGGAGGAGGAGGAAATGTCGGTGTAGATCGGCGCGGGCTTTATATTCATCTGCCGGTCGGCCGCCTTGAAAAAGGCCAGCAGCCCCCAGGAGGCCACAATACTCGACCCGCCGTTGCTGACAAACGGCATGGTAACGCCGGTCAGCGGCAGAATATCGGTCGATCCGAAAATATTGAGAGCCGTCTGAAACACCAGCATGCCGGCTGCGGCCGTCACCGCAATCGCGTAGTAGGCCGACCGCACGCCCTTGCACATCCACACGGCATAGAGCGCCAGCATCGCAATCATAAAGACGGCGCAAAGGGCGACAATGCCGCCCCATTCCTCAAACACCATGCCGAACACGAGGTCGGTGTCGGCGGCGAAAACCGCGTGCAGATACCCGTTGCCTCCCCCCACGCCGAGGAGGCCGCCGCTGCCGATGGCCACCATGGTGCGGGTCTGCTGATAGCCGGTGTCGGCGGCATTCTGCCACACATGTCCCCAAACCGCAAACCGGCGGGTAATGTGGGGCATGAATTTCACCAGCAGCAGGGAGCCGACCCCGGCCGCGGCAAGAATAATGCCGATGAGGGTCAGGTTTCCGGTCCGCATGAAAATCAGAATCAGCATGGTGACAAAGAAAATCGCCGCCGTTCCGAAATCCTTCATCAAGGCCAGCGCACCGAAGCAGCCGGCCGACAGCCCCAGAAAGAGGATAAAATTCCGCCGGGTCAGAAGATGCTCGAGGGTCGCGGCACCGGCAAAAACAAAGGCCACTTTGGCAAATTCGGACGGCTGGATGGTGATAAAGCCGAGGTCGATCCAGTTTCGTGAACCGAAAACCGTCTCTCCCAGCACCAGCGTAAAGCCGAGGAGTGCCAGCACGCCGATTCCCGCAGCATAACGAAGCTGCATGGTCAGCCGAATGCTGCGCAGCAGATTCGACAGCAGGACAAAAACAAGGATTCCGCCGACCGTAGCCAGCGCCTCTTTCAGCAAAGACCCGGGCGCGGTGGTTGCGCAGACCGCAAACCCCAGCGTGGTCAGGAAGAAGGCCGGCGTCTCGACCCGCATACTCCCCCCAGCGGCAAGGTTGATGAAATAGCAAATCCACTCCCCCGCGATCAGCAGGGCAAAGGACGCCGGAAGCGCCATATTCAGCCCGTCGGCGTATTTTAAGCAAAGCTCCAGCCCGACCAGCAGCGTAAACAGGCTGAGTAAAAAGACGATCACGCCAAATCCCGGCGCCGGCTTTGCGCGTCCGGCCGGCTTTTTGCGCCGCTCGGATCGCAGCGCAAGCTGATCCTCGGCATTCGGGCCGGTCAGCCGCATGTGATAGCCCCCGATGCAGAGCGTCTCTCCCACCCGGATGTAGCCGGCATCCTCCAGCGCGGCGCCGTCAATCTGAATGTTGTCGTGCCCGCTGACGTCCTTCACCCGGAAGAGGCCGTTCTCCTCCCGGGTCAGGACGGCGTTCATGCGGGAGATGGTCGGCAGGTTGATCTGTATATCACAACTGCGCCTGCGGCCCAGAGAGGTCTCGCAGAAAGCGATTGGCATGCGCTCTCCATCCTCCCCCACCAGCGTGGCGAGGACCGACGGCTGCACTCTTTTCTCGGCCAGCGTCCGGTACCAGAGCCAGGACAGCAAAACCGCAATTGCCGGAATCAGCCACCGTGCCACTGCCAAAAACCAGATATAAAACTGAGCGTAAGCCTCTCCCACAAAGCCGACCTCCTTTTTTGCCAAAACGGCATGTTGGAAAATAAGCGGCAGAAAAAACGCCTCTCCTGCCGCGGCATAATTTCAATGTAAAATACCATCGGTTAACAAGGGCAAGCACGCCTGACAGCGCGTCCTTCTGGCGATTTTTGCCCTTTTGCCTTGGCGGGCTGACGCCCGCCTGCGGTTCAAAAACCACTCGAAAACCCATCGCCGGCAGGTGCTTTGCAGTTTTGCCCTCGTCAACCGATGGTACCGATATTATATCATAAATTGCCCCTGCGGCAGCAGGGGGGCGGCACAAAGTGCCGGCGGCGAAAGCCGCAATTTAGTCATTCAATGTTCTCCGAAACGGTCAAAATCTTTGATTTTGTTTTCGTTTCGTGAGGTTATTATAACATAAAAGTATAAAATCTCTGTTAAATTTCAATTCTTAACAGAGAATTTATGCCCGCCGTGATATAATGAGGCAAAAATGAAGGGAGCGAACGGTTTGTTAAGGGCAAAAAAAGCCGTAATTCAATGTGTTATGCTGCTTGCAGGGGCGGCGATGGTGTGCGTCGGTGCTATGAGAGGCGAAGCGGATACCGTACTTGCAAAAGCGATAAGATTGTGTTTGGAGTGTGTGGGAATTGGATAAGGAAAAGGAAAAGAAAAAGAAAAAGAAAAAGCCGTCGCATTTACTGACCCGATACAGAGGATTTGTGCAGGCGGCGGCAACGCTCGCAACAAACATACACCTGCCGAATTTTTTAAAGGGCAGCATTTATACGGGCGGCGGCAAGGCGGTTTGCGTACCGGGGCTTAACTGTTATTCCTGTCCTGCGGCAACCGGAGCGTGTCCGATAGGCTCGTTTCAGGCAGTGGCAGGTTCGTCAAAGTTTCGGTTTTCGTATTACATAGCGGGCTTTTTGATATTATTCGGCGTGCTTTTGGGCAGATTTATATGCGGATTTCTCTGCCCGTTCGGATGGTTTCAGGATTTACTGCATAAAATCCCGTGCAAAAAGCTGTCAACCGAAAAACTGAAACCATTGACATATTTAAAATATGCGGTGCTGTTGTTTGCGGTCGTATTGCTTCCGGCACTGATTGTAAATGATGTCGGAATGGGTGACCCGTTTTTTTGCAAGTATATTTGTCCGCAGGGTGTGCTTGAGGGTGCAATTCCTCTCGCGGCAGTCAACGAGGGAATACGTTCGGCTTTAGGCTCGCTGTTTACATGGAAGCTGGCGGTTTTAATTGCAATCATATTTTTGAGCATACTGTTTTACCGCCCGTTTTGCAAATGGCTTTGTCCGCTCGGCGCGTTTTATGCGCTGATGAACAAGGTGTCGCTGTTCGGAATAAAGGTTGATGAGCATAAATGTGTCTCCTGCGGAAAATGCGCAGGCGCGTGCAAAATGGACGTTGATATTACAAAAACGCCCGACCACGCAGAATGTATACGTTGCGGCAAGTGCATCAGCGTCTGTCCGACGGAGGCGGTAAGCTTTCGATACGGTTTCAATTTGCCGAAAACACTCTCAAGCGGCAATGAAAAGCCGAAAAATGATAAAAAATCAAAATAGGTAAGAAAACGGAGGAATAACTGTGAAATTTTCAAAAGCAACCAAACTTTCAGCAATTATTATGACATTTGTGCTTGTGCTGGGCCTTGTGGCGTGCTCCGCCGACAAAACGGAGAAGAAAAAAAGCAATGTCGATATTAAAACTTTAATGGCACAAGAGCCGAATGACGCAGACGAGGCTGCGAAGCTTTACGATAAGCTTTTGCAAGCCGAAAACGATATTCTCTCGAATAATTCGGCTCTTTGGGAAAAAGTGTTTTTATCGGCAAATAAAAATACGCCGATGATTGAGGACGGCACAAACTACGGAGATTTCCTTTTAAGCACGGTAGAGGGGAGCAAGAGCGATTTCAGCGCAGATGAATATAAAATTCTTAAAGCTGCGGCGGAGCAGATTAAGGAGATAGAAGGAAAACTTACGATTCTGGAGCAAAAATATCCCGGCTGCGGAAAAAAGCCGTCAAGCGGGGAATGCGTTGACGCGGCGAGTGCCGGAATGGCAGGCGATGCGAGCAAGCTTACGAAATTTCCGAGCTTTAACGGTAAAGATCTCGACGGCAACGACGTAAACAGCAGCGACCTTTTCTCGGGCAACACCGTAACGGTAGTCAACTTCTGGTTCACCTCCTGCAAACCTTGCGTAAGCGAGCTTGCGGATTTGGAGGCACTCAACAAGGAGCTTGCCGCAAAGGGCGGCGGGGTTGTCGGCATAAATTCATTTACTCTTGACGGCAATAAAAAGGAGATTTCCGAGGCAAAAGATATTTTGTCAAAAAAAGGCGCAACATACAAAAATATTTGGTTTGACACAAACAGCGAGGCAGGAAAGTTCACATCGGGACTGTATTCTTACCCGACTACATATGTTGTCGATAAAAACGGCAATATAGTGGGTCAGCCGATAGTCGGTGCAATAACTTCACCCGAACAGGCGGCAAAGCTTAACAAGCTTATTGACACTGCAATTGCAAACAGCAAGTGATTGACAAAAATGATATATAATCCTGTATTTCGGCATATTGTTTGCTGTTTTCCGTTTATTCGTTTCCGACATTTCGTTTTAAGCAATTGATGTTTGTTACGGACTTTTCGCAATACGCAAACCTCCTGCGGCAGAAGCAAAAACTGCCGCAGGAGGTTTTGTTATCGGCTTTTTTACCGCAAAATACGGCGGATTATACGGTAACGGTATAAAAACATTGACAAACTTTGCACAAATGTTAAGAAATTATTAAATATCGCAAAGTATATTGCA
>UQRS01000032.1 GCA_900543525.1 uncultured Oscillospiraceae bacterium | reverse complement strand
ATCAGCCGGACAATACGGTTATCATCGGTCGAAACGCAGTGACAGAGGCGCTGCGCTCCGGTCGGGAGCTGGACAAGCTGTTCATCGCGCACGGAAGCTCCGGCGCGGTGCAGGCCATCGTCGCCAAATGCGTACAGCGCGGCGTCGTGGTGAAGGAGGTTCCGGCGACCAAGCTGGATTTTTTGAGCGGCGGCGGCAACCATCAGGGGGTCGTCCTGATGGCGGCGGCGCACGCCTACGCCACGGTGGAGGATATGCTCCGCCTGGCCGAATCGCGGGGGGAGGCACCCTTCCTTCTTCTTTGCGACGAGATTGAGGATCCGCACAACCTCGGCGCCATTATCCGCACGGCCGAGGCGGCCGGCGCGCACGGGGTGATCATCCCGAAGCGGCGTGCGGCGACGCTGACCTCCGCCGTGGCAAAGGCGGCCTGCGGCGCGCTGGAATATCTCCCGGTGGCGAAGGTGACCAACCTCGCGGCCGAAATTGACGCGCTGAAGGAACGCGGCCTCTGGATCTACGGGGCGGAGATGTGCGAAAGCCCCTGGTGTCAGACCGACTGGACCGGGCCGGTGGCGCTGGTCATCGGGTCGGAGGGGAAGGGCCTCGGCACGCTCATCAAGCGCAAGTGCGACGGGCTGGTTTCGATGCCCATGCTTGGAAAAATCAACTCCCTGAACGCGTCGGTCGCGGCCGGCATCCTGATGTATGAGGTCGCGCGCCAGCGGCAGGGAATTTCCGCTTTTACGAAAAGATAAAGGAGGATTACGGTCATGCGGGAAAAGGATAACGAATTCTCAATTGACGCGATTTTAAAGGCTGCGCAGGAGAATACGTCCGACGCGGCCGACCCGGCTTCTACGCCGCTGCAGCGCCCGGCCGGAACGCATTCGCGCGCGCCGCACGCCCTCACACCGGAGGAGGTGGTGTCCGGCTTTGCAAGCGATCGGGAAGCGCCCCGTCCGGTTCAGCCTTCCGCGCCGCAGTTTGTTGTGTTTGAAACCGACATCGACCCCGAAACGGTCGAGCGCCAGCCGGCCGTGCCCCGGCCGCCGGGCGAAAAAGAGGCGGCCGCGCCAAGGTCCAGCCTGGTTCATGCGACCAAGGCCTGGACAGGGGAGGAAACAGCGGAAGCGCCGCAGCCTGCGCCGGCCGGCAAAGAGGCCGGCGAAGCGGACGGCAAAGCGGCTTTTGCCCCCGGGCGGCTGTCCGACGGCGAAAGCCTCTATGAACGGATGAAAAAGATTCAGGCGGCGCGCACCGAGGCGGAGCATCCCGCTCCCTCGCCCGCCCATGCGGCGGAGGCTGTGCCTGCCGCGCCCATACATACCGCCGCGCCCGCAAGGCCGGTCACTGTCCGGGTTCCTCCGGTAAAAGCGGGGGCCGGGTCAAAAAAAGCATCCGGCGCGTCCGCACAGTCTGCGGCGGCAGACGCGCCAAAATCACCTGCCGCCCCGCCGACTGCAGGTCGGAAATCCGCCTCCGCTTTGCAAGGCCGGCAAAAGCTGCCGGTGCGGCCGGCCGCCATGAGCGTCGAGGAGCTGATCCGCTACGCCGAGCAAAAGGCCGAGCGGGAAACTGAGGAAAAATACGGTCCGAGAACGCTGCCTGCCGGAATGAAGCCGGCCTCCTATTTCGAAAAGAAGTTTGAAGAGCCGGACGCAGCGCCTTCCGTTTTGAAAAAGGAGGAGGAAGCCCCTGCCTCTCCGGCGGAGGCGGTCCCGGAATACACCGCCTCCTTCGCGCCGATTCCCCGCCCGATGGAGGAGTCAGAGCCGGAGTCGGACGGCGCAACCGTCGTAAGCAAGACGCCGGATATTTCCTCCGACAGCAGGGAAGGGCACTCTCTCGCCGACCAGTCGCCGGAGGTTACCTCCTTTTCGAGCGGCGTCTTTTCACGCCAGACCCTCAAGGTCACGCCGGTCAAACGGTCGCGGATGTTTATCACGCCGACCACGCCCGGCACGGCGACGCCGGCGACCCGCGTGCTGGCGAAGGAGCATCCGATTGATGTGGATTTGGTGGATCCGGCGGCTGTGGAAAGGGAAAACGACGAGGCCGGAAAGCAGCCTGCGCCGTACGCCTCTCAATACAGCCTGGCCGACTCGGATCTGAACGGGCAGGTCTTTGTAAAGGAGAAGGCGAAAGCGCCCCGCCCGGGCGAGGATGTGGACATTGTCAGCTCGGCGGCCGCGCTTGACGCGCTGGAGGGCAAAACGGTTCCGTTCGACACCCTGAATCCGTCCCCCGACCTGTCCGATCTGGAGGATATTCTTCCGCCCGAGCCGCAGGAGGACGCGGCCGATACACAGCCCCGGAAATTCCGGCTGTTCGGTGAGGATGAGCCGGAGGCCGCGGCGGAGGAGCTGCCGCCGGCCGGTGACGTCATGCCGGAGGAGACGCTGCTTTCCGATTATGAAACGCCCGCCGATCGGGAAACGATAGAGGCCGATCTGTCGGCTAGGGCAGTGCGGCTGACCGCGCGCCTGATTCCAACCGTCCTGCTTTGCGCGCTGCTCTTTTTGCTCTCGACGCCGCTGTTTGACGGGCTGCGGACGGGCAATTCCATTTTGTTTTCGGTGATTTATCTGCTGCTGCTGGCCGGAGTGGCCGCAGTCAATCTCCCGGTTATGCGGGGGATGATCGCACTTGTGACTCTGCGGCCGGATGGCGACAGCCTGGCGGCTCTCGCCGTGACGGCCGGCCTGATTCAGGGGATTGTGGCCGCCGCCGCGGGAGGAGAGGCTGTCGGCCTCATGGGGGCGCTCGGCGGACTGGCGCTGATCTTCAATCTTATCGGCAAGCTGATGACCGTCCGCACTATCCGAGCTAATTTCCGCGTCGTGGCAAACAACCGGCCGAAGTCGTCCGCATTCCTCCTCGACCGGGAGGAGGTAACTTCTCTGCTGGCCAGCGGCGCTGTGCTGGGGGAGGCACTCATTTTCTCCGCCCGGCGGATTAACCGCCCGACCGATTTCCTCAAAACCGCCTATCGACGCGAGCCGTATGAGCGACTGGTGCCGAAGGTGACGCTGCTTGGCCTGATCCTTGCGATCGGGGGCGGCGCGGCCGGGTGGATTTTGCAGGGGCAGGCGATCGGCCTGACCGTCTTTGCGGCGGTGCTTTGCGCCTGTTGCCCGCCGGCCGCCGCGCTGCTTTCGGCTCTGCCGATGCGGCTGGCCTCCAAACGGCTGACGCCTCTGGGCGCGGAGGTCGCCGATTATCGCAGCGCGGAAAACTTTAGCTACGCCAACGCCGCGACGCTGCATGTGGCCGATCTGTTCCCGCAGGGGACGGTTAAGCTTTTCAATATGCATATTTTAAGTCCGCATCCGATCGATCAGTCGATTCTGGAGGCGGCCGCCATTTTGAATAAGATCGGCAGTCCTCTGGCGCAGATTTTTGATGATATGATTACGCCGGGCATCCCTCTGCCGGAGGTGGACACCATCGTGTATGAGAATCAGATGGGTGTCTCCGGCTGGCTGGGGGAGAAGCGCATTTTCATCGGCAATCGCACGTTGATGGAGACCCACGCCATTCCGCTGCCCTCCCTCGATGTGGACAAACGAATTCTGCGCAGCGGGTATTTTCCGGTTTATCTGGCCAGCACCGAGGGGCCGGCCGCCCTCTTTATCGTCGGGTATGAGGCGGACGAGGAGATTTCCTATCAGCTTCGGCGGCTGACCGCGACCGGCGTGACGCTGCTGGTGGACACCTGCGATCAGAACATCGGGGAAGAGATGATCTGCGATTATTTTGAGCTGTATCCCGATTCGGTTCGGGTGCTTTCTCCCCAGAATTCCAAGCTGTATCGTAAGGAGACCGCACCGGAGGAGGCGGGCAGCGCAGCCGCGCTGGTTTGCGGAGACGCGGCCGGAAGTGCGGCGCTGCTGACCGCCTGCATCCGATTGAAGGAGGGGTACACAGCCTCCCTTGCCTTGCACATCATTGGAATGCTGCTGACGCTGGCGCTGATTTTCGGAGCGGTGTTCACGGGGAATGCTTCGCTGGTGACGGCGCTGCTGCTGGGCGGCGCACAGCTTCTCTGGTCGCTGGTGGTCGGCCTGGTTTCGCTGATCCGGCGGCCATAGGCACTGTGACAGACGCAAAGCCGCAGGTAGTGTGATAAACATAAAAACCCGGGTGCCGGACATTGTCCGGCACCCGGGTTTTGTTTGCCTTATTAAATATCCAGCCACGCACCATACAGCCGAGCGGCCGTGTAGCGCGAAAAAATCCGGTTTGCGATGTGCCCTGGATTTTTTGCAAAGGCTAAATACGCAGCGTCGATTTCAAGAAGGCCTGAAGCCGCTCGGACTTCGGTGCACCGAAAATTTCGGACGGTGCGCCCTCTTCCTCAATATAGCCCTTGTCCATAAAGAGGACGCGGTCGGCAACCTCTCTCGCGAAGCCCATCTCGTGCGTGACGACCAGCATGGTCGTGTGCGCCTCGGCCAGATCCTTCATGACCGCCAGCACCTCGCCGGTCAGCTCGGGGTCGAGGGCGCTGGTCGGCTCATCGAAAAACAGGATGTCGGGCGACATAGCCAGCGCCCGCGCGATCGAGACGCGCTGCTGCTGACCGCCCGAAAGCTGGCAGGGATAAGCCTCCGCCTTGTCTGAGAGACCCATCTTGGCAAGCAGCGGGGCCGCAGTTTTCTCCGCCTCGCCGCGGGAGAGCCCCAGCACGTTGATCGGCGCCGCCGTGAGGTTCTGCATAACGCTCATATGCGGAAAAAGATTGAAATTCTGAAACACCATGCCGAACCGGCGCGAGATGGTTCGCAGCGCCTTTTTGTCAGCATAGCGGGGATGACCGTCCTCGGTCTTTACCATGGCGTCCCCGGCGTAGAGAATCTCCCCACCGTTGACGCTTTCGAGGTTGGCGGCGCAGCGCAGCAGGGTGGATTTTCCCGATCCGGACGGCCCGATGATGGCCACGACCTCCCCCTTCTCCATCGAGAGGGAGACGTCCTTCAGCACCTCGACCTCTCCAAAGGATTTTTGAATGTGCCGCATTTCCAGCAGTTTCATAAACAGCCGCCCTCCCTTATTTATAATAGCTGAGTTTTTTCTCCACCCGCTCCATCACGAAGGCGACCAGCAGATTGAAGATGTAGTAGAACAGGCCGGCTGCAACAAAGGCGTAGAGATTCGACTCTCTTGCCGCGATCTGCTTGGCGACCGTGAACATCTCGACCGAGCCGATGACAAAGGCCAGCGAGGTATCCTTGACCAGGGTGATGATCTCGTTCGTGACCGGCGGCAAAATCCGCTTGATCACCTGCGGCAGGATGATTTTGAAAAACGTCTGCCCTCTCGTAAAGCCGAGGAGCTGCGCCGCTTCCCGCTGACCGGGCGGAATGGACTCGATGCCCGAACGGTAAATCTCGGCAAAATAGGCGGCGTAGTTTAAAACGAAGCCGACGATGACCGCAATGAAGCGATAGGCGTTTCCGATCGGTACCTTAAACAGGTAATACGGCCCGAAATAAACCACCATCAGCTGCAGCATCAGCGGCGTACCTCGCATGATGGAGATGTATATCTTTGTGATTGCGGCAAGGACGCGGAAGCGCGACATTCTCCCAAAGGAGATGAGCAGCCCCAGCGGCAGGGAAAACAGTAGCGTCAGCACGAAAATCTCAATGCTGACAAGCATGCCCGAGCCCAGCTGGCTCAGCATTTGGAGGATATCCATTTTTTATCCATCTCCTTTATCGAAAAGCCCGACCGTATAAACAGGCAAAAGGGCGGGGTATGCCCCCGCCCCGAAAAAAGCGTTCTGTCCTTATTTGCCGAGGCAGACGCTATCGGTCACCTCCCACTTCTCGGCAATTTCCTGGAATTTGCCGTCGGCCACCATGGCGTCCAGCGTGGACTGTACTTTGTCGCGCAGCGCGGTGTTACCCAGCTTGAAGCCGACGCCGTACTGCTCGGTGGAGAGCGGCTTCTCCAGCATAATATATGCGTCGCCGCGGGTTGAAATCTGATACTTGGCGACGCCGATGTCCATGGCGATGGCCTGTACCGCGCCGGCCTCCAGATTCATAAAGGCGGTGTTGTACTCCGGGAACTCCTGTACCGAGGCGAAGGAAGCCTTCAGCTCAGCATTGTCATCGTCGTTGAGCGCGTCCAGCGCGGAGGAGGCAGCCTGTACGCCGACTACTTTACCGGCAAGGTCGGCCGCCGTGGAAATTCCGGCGTTGGCGGCGACTACGAACACCTGGCTGTTGTCCACATACGGCTTGCTCCAGGTGTAGTCATCCTCGCGCCCGTTGATGGTGAAGCCGTTCCAGAGGCAGTCGATCGTGCCCGAGTTCAGCTCCATATCCTTGGAATTCCAGTCGATCGGCTGCTTGACCAGCGTCCAGCCGTTCCGGCTGCACACCTCGGCCGCGAGGTCGAGATCGAAGCCGACATACTCTCCGTTATCATCGACATATCCGTAGGGCGGGAAGCTGGCGTCAAAGCCAACCGTGAAGGTTTTCTTCTCATTATCCGCGTTGTTCCCCGCTTTTTTGTCGCCGCAGCTGGCAAAAAAGGCAGTGCAGAGAACCAGAGACAGAACCAGTGCAATTATTCTTTTCATCATTCTTCCATCCTTCCCAGAGCGAAGTGCCGCAGCCGTGTAAATTCGGGAATGGGCGAGGTTGTCCTCACTCGGCTGTGTTAAAGCAATATCATACTACCACGATGATATGAATTTGTCAATCCCTTTCAAAAAGAAAAAGTCTCTTGCCTTTTTGCGGCTGCTTTTGCCTTTGGAGAAGGCAGGCCGCCGGGCGGCGGTACCCGGTCCCTTTTTTGCCGGCGGCCGTATGCTTTGGAAAATCCTTTTTGAAAATATTTGAAAAACAGCATTCCATTTTTGCGGCTTGTGTGATATGATAGAAAAATAACAAAGATCCTTAACCGGGCCGCGGGCCTTTTTAAGAGGAAAAATGGAGGTAATATCATATGCGTGCTGTTCTGACCGTCATCGGAAAGGATACCGTCGGAATTCTGGCGAAGGTTTCGGCTGTGTGCGCCGAGAGAAATGTGAATATCAGCGAGGTGTCTCAAACCGTTTTGCAGGATATGTTCTGCATGATCATGCTTTGCGATATCTCATCCCTTACGATCAGATTTGCCGATTTTGCGGACGAAATGGCCGCGCTCGGGCAGACGCAGAATCTGTCGATCCATGTCATGCATGAGGATATTTTCAACTCCATGCACACCATCTGATAGCGGGAGGGACTTTCTACATGTACAACACACACGATATACTGGAGACCATCCGCATGATTCAGGATGAGCATCTGGACATACGGACGGTAACCATGGGAATTTCCCTGATTAACTGCATCGACCCGGATATTGACAAGGCCTGCGGCAAGGTTTACGACAAGATTGTGCGCATGGCCAGCGAGCTTGTCCCGGTATGTAATGAGATTGAGAAGGAATACGGCATCCCCATCATCAACAAGCGCATCGCGGTGACGCCGATCGCCATGCTGGCGGCCGCCTGTCCTTCGCACAATCCGGTTAAGTTCGCCCTCGCGCTGGAGAGAGCGGCCGCCACGGTCGGCGTTAACTTCATCGGCGGCTATACCGCGCTGGTACAGAAGGGCTTCGCCGCCGGCGACTACGCTTTGATCGAAAGCATTCCGGAGGCGCTGGCTTCCACCGATCATGTCTGCTCGTCGGTCAACATCGGTTCGACCAAGGCGGGAATCAACATGGACGCGGTCGCCATGATGGGACGCGTCGTCCGCAAAACCGCCGAGCTTACGGCCGACCGCGACTGCATTGGCGCGGCCAAGCTGGTTGTCTTTTGCAACGCGCCGGAGGATAATCCTTTTATGGCCGGTGCTTTTCACGGCCCGGGTGAGCCGGACTGCGTGATCAATGTCGGCGTTTCCGGCCCGGGCGTGGTGCGCGCCGCTCTGGCCAAGGCGGAGGATACCATGGACATCACCGGCGTGGCCGACCTCATCAAACGCACGGCCTTCAAAATTACCCGAATGGGGCAGCTCGTCGCGAGGGAGGCCTCCCGCCGGCTCTGCGTGCCCTTCGGCATCGTCGACCTTTCCCTTGCGCCGACCCCGGCGGTCGGTGACTCGGTCGCCCATATTCTGGAGGAAATGGGGTTGGAGACCTGCGGCGCTTGCGGCACGACGGCGGCCCTCGCCCTCCTCAACGATGCGGTGAAAAAGGGCGGCGTGATGGCCTCCTCCCACGTGGGAGGGCTGTCGGGCGCCTTTATCCCGGTGACCGAGGATGCCGGCATGATCGACGCCGCCCGCAGCGGCGTCCTGACGATCGAGAAGCTGGAGGCCATGACGGCCGTCTGTTCGGTCGGGCTGGATATGATCAACATTCCGGGCGACACCCCGGCGGAGGTTATCTCGGCCGTCATCGCGGATGAGGCGGCGATCGGCATGGTCAACAGCAAGACGACGGCTGTTCGCCTGATTCCGGCGATCGGCAAAGACGTGGGGGAGGAGCTCTCTTTCGGCGGCCTGCTTGGAAGCGGCCCGGTCATGCGGGTCAACACGGCCTCTCCGGCCAAGTTTATCCGTCGCGGCGGACAGATTCCCGCCCCGATTCAGAGCCTCAAGAACTGACAGAAAAACTTTCTGACAAAAACGGTGCGGCCGCTTACAAAGGTCGCACCGCTTTCTTTTTGCTTTCATAATAAGAGGATTCGCGCCTCCGCCCTCCCGCGCAAAGCAGCCGAAAACCGGCGGCTGGTCGCATCTTGTCCGGGCAATTGTAAAAAAGTCATGAAGCTTTCGGGATTTCCCTTGACTTTTGAGAATAATCTGGTAGAATAGCAGTAAATTAAAAAAAGTTAAATTTTTTTAATTATTCTTTGCTAACCTGATTTTGTTTCGGTGTGCAAGGGCTTTTGTGAATGAAGGAGGAATTCTGTATGTTTGAAAAGGTGCGCGACATTATTGTTGAATCACTGAACTGCGACATGAACGACGTCACGATGGAGGCCAGCCTGTCCGAGGATCTCGGCGCCGACTCGCTCGATGCGGTTGAGCTGAATATGGCGATTGAGGATGCCTTTGGCAAGGCCATCCCGGATGAGGCGCTGGCTGAGTTCAAGACGGTCGGTGACATTGTGCGTTATCTTGAAAAGGCTTAAAAAAGTCTGCTTTGCCGACCGATGCGTGCTGGATCGGTCGGCTTTTTTCTTGCAGGTTCTGCCCGGCGCGTTTTGAGAGGGGTTTGCCCGCGCCATTTTTGCGCCGTTTTATTTGTAGATTAAGAGAGGTATATTTTATGAATCTCGATACCGTTTATGAGTTGATGCGCCGGTTTGAGGAGTCCTCCCTGTCCCAGTTTTCGCTGGAGACGGAAGAGTTCTCCCTCTCGCTCGGGAAGGCAGCGGCCGCGCCGGCCGTTCCTGCTGCGCAGCCCGCTGCCCCTAAGCCGGCGGCGGTCGAAACTGCCGCGCCGGTTCCCTCGGGGGAGGAGATCAAATCCCCGCTGGTCGGTACCTTCTATAAGGCCGCAGCTCCCGACGCGGCGCCCTATGTCGCCGTGGGACAGACGGTGAAAAAGGGGGAGACGGTCTGCCTGGTCGAGGCGATGAAGATGATGAATGAGATTCCGGCTCCCTGCGACTGCGTGATTGAGGCGGCTCTGGTCGAGGACGGCGCGCTGGTGGAGTTCGATCAGCCGCTTTTCTCCATCCGGGCGAAGTGAGGGCTGCGTTATGTTCAAACGAATCCTGATCGCCAACCGGGGCGAGATTGCCGTGCGCATTGTCCGCGCCTGTCATGAAATGGGGATTGAGCCGGTGGCCGTCTACTCGACGGCCGACGCGGACGCTCTGCATGTTCAGCTCGCGGATCAGGCGGTCTGCATCGGCCCGCCGAGGGCCGGCGACAGCTATCTGAATATGAAAAATATTCTGGCTGCTGCGATGAATACCGGATGTGAGGCCATTCATCCCGGCTTCGGCTTTTTGTCGGAGAACAGTGAGTTTGCGCGTCTGTGCGAGCGGTGCGACATAACCTTTATCGGGCCGTCCTCCGACGTGATCGACGCCATGGGGAATAAGGCGGCCGCCCGGCAGCTGATGCTCCGCCACGGCGTGCCGGTGGTGCCCGGCTCCTCCGGCGCGGTGGAGACGGCGGACGACGCCAGAAGAATTGCGGAGGAGATCGGCTGTCCCGTCCTGATTAAGGCGGCGGCCGGCGGCGGCGGACGCGGTATGCGCCGCGCCTGCACGCCGGAGGAGGTCATCCCGGCCTTTGACGCCGCCCGGGCGGAGGCGATTGCCTGCTTTGGCGACGGGGAAATGTATGTTGAAAAGCTGATTGTAAATCCCCGGCATATCGAGTTTCAGATTCTGGGGGACAAACGTGGAAATATAATCCATCTGGGCGAGCGGGACTGCTCGATCCAGCGCAAAAATCAGAAGCTGCTGGAGGAATCTCCTTCTCACGCACTGACCCCCGCTCTGCGGGAGAGAATGGGCGCCGCCGCTGTGGAGGCTGCCCGCGCGGCCGGCTATACCAGTGCCGGCACGGTTGAGTTCGTGCTGGCGGAGGATGGCAGCTATTATTTTATCGAAATGAACACCCGGATCCAGGTCGAGCACCCGGTGACCGAAATGGTGACCGGCATAGATTTGATCAAGGAGCAGATTTCCATTGCGGCGGGACTGCCGATCTCCAGGAAGCAGGAGGAGATTGTCCTGCGCGGCCACGCGATCGAGTGCCGCATCAATGCCGAGGATCCGAAGCACGGCTTTCGCCCCTGCCCCGGAAAGGTGGAGTTCCTGCATTTTCCGGGAGGAAACGGCGTGCGGGTCGACTCGGCACTTTATAACGGCTATACCACCAGCCCGTTTTACGATTCGATGGTGGCCAAGGTGATCGTCCACGCGCCCACCCGGCTGGAGGCCATTCGAAAGATGCGGCGCGCGCTGGGCGAGCTGATTATCGACGGTATTTCTACCACGGCAGACCTGGATCATCTGATTATGTATCATCCCGACTTTATCAAGGGAAACTATACTACCGGATTTATGGAGAAGAATCTGGACAAAATTCTCCGGTGGGAGCCGGACGAGGTGTAGCCTCCGGATTTTTTTGTGTGGCTTTTTGTACGGCTGCTTTTTATTTTGACGAAAGGCGTGGGTGTGTTTATGGAAAACCCTTTTAAAGGCAAACGCGATATGCTCTCCGCCCTGAAATCCCTGCGGGATAAGGCGTCGCCCTCCTCCCCCCGGAGGGAGAAGCCGGCGACACCCGACGGGATTTTTATGAAATGCCCGGAGTGCGGCGGCGAACACACAAAATCTGCGCTTTCGGCCAACTTGTATGTTTGTCCGAAGTGTGGGTATCATCACCCGATTCCGGCTTATTATCGGCTGAACACGCTGCTGGATTCGGGCAGTTTTCATGAAATCAACCGGATTGTCCGCTCGGCAGACCCGCTGAAATTTCCCGGCTATTCCGAAAAGCTTGCGCTGCTGAAGCAGAAAACCGGCTTGTCGGAGGCAACCGTGACCGCTACGGGCAAGATCGACGGCCGGAAGGCGGTATTTGCCGTGATGGACAGCCGCTTTCTGATGGGCAGCATGAGCGCCGCCGTGGGGGAGAAGCTGACCCGCGCGGTCGAGCATGCCGCAAAATCGCACCTGCCGCTGATTATCTTTTCGGCCAGCGGCGGCGCCCGCATGCAGGAGGGAATTTTCTCCCTGATGCAGATGGCCAAAACCTCGGCGGCTATCGCCCGCTTTCATGAAGGGGGCGGCCTCTATATCTCCTGCTTTACCCACCCGACGACCGGCGGCGTCAGCGCCAGCTTCGCCAGCCTTGGAGATATTACGCTGGCCGAGCCGGGGGCGCTGATCGGCTTCGCCGGCCCCCGCGTGATTGAGCAGACCATCGGTCAGAAGCTGCCGGAGGACTTCCAGCGGTCGGAGTATCTGGAGGCGCACGGCTTTGTCGATCGCATTGTCGAGCGCAGTCAGCTGCGCAGCACCCTCTCTCTTCTGCTGCGGCTGCATGCCCGAAAGGGGGTCATCCGATGAAATTCCGTGATGTGGAAAAGAAGATTGGGGAGCTGGAGGCCGAGCTTGCCTCTATTGATCCTAATGATCAGAGTGAGGCCAGCAGGCTTCGCGCCGGGCAGCTTACCCGCGACCGGGGCGAGCTGCTCGCCACCCTTCGCCATCCCACGGCGGAGGATAAAGTGTATCTTGCAAGGCATCCACACAGGCCGAATATTACGGCCTATATCGACGCGCTGTTTGACGATTTCTTTGAGCTGAAGGGGGATCACCTCTGCCGGGAGGATGGCAGCATCCTTGGCGGAATCGCCTTCTACCACGGGCAGCCGGTAACGGTAATCGGCCACCGCAAGGGCCGCAATCTGGAGGAGAATATGGCCTGCAACTTCGGTATGCCGGGGCCGGAGGGGTATCGCAAGGCGCTTCGCCTGATGAAGCAGGCGGAGAAATTCGGCCGCCCGGTTATCACCTTCATCGACACGCCCGGCGCTTACCCCGGGCTGGAGGCGGAGGCGCACGGCCAGAGTGAGGCCATCGCCCGCAACCTGGCCGAGATGAGTATGCTGAAAATTCCGGTCATCTCGGTCGTCACGGGGGAGGGAAGCAGCGGCGGCGCGCTGGCGCTCGGCGTTGCCAACAGCGTCATTATGCTGGAGAACGCCGTCTACTCCATCCTCTCGCCCGAGGGGTTTGCCTCGATTTTATGGAAGGACGCTTCCCGCGCGGGGGAGGCCTGCGAGGTCATGAAGCTTACGGCGCAGGATCTCTATAATTTTGGGATTATCGAACGCATTGTGCCCGAACCGCTCGGCGGGGCGCAGCGCGACCCGAAGGCCGTCTTTGCCGTGACCGACGCCGCGCTGCGGGAGGAGCTGGAAAAGCTCATGAAGCAAAACGGCGCAGCTCTCTCTGCCGGACGTTATAAAAAGTTCCGTGCCATCGGCGCGGGAGAGCCGGCCGGCCGGGAAGAGGGCATATAATCTCCGTTATCCGGGAAATAGGCGGAGATAGCCTCCTCCCAAAAAGGCGGAGGAAAGAACGCCCGGCCTCCCGGACAGCGGCGGCATCTGGAAATTTACCGCTTTTGCGCTACAGGAAAGGAAGTACCCAATGTGAAAGGTCTGCATATCAAGGCAACCGGTCGTTGCCTGCCAAAAAAAATTCTGACCAACGACGACCTCAGCCGGATGGTCGACACCAATGACGAGTGGATCACCACCCGAACCGGCATCAAACAACGCCACATCTGCGAAGGGGAACGTAACATCGACCTCGCCATCGGGGCGGCCACCCGCGCGTTGGAGAAGGCGGCCGTCCGGCCGGAGGAAATCGGCGCTCTGGTCGTGACCACCTTTACGCCCGATTACTATACGCCGGCGGTTGCCTGCCTTCTGGCCAAGGCGCTCGGCCTTTCGCACGACATTCCGGCCTTCGATATGAACGCCGCCTGTTCCGGCTTTTTGTACGCTTTGCAGGTTGCAAACGGCCTCTTGCTGCAGGAGGAGCGGCCTTACGCCTTGATCGTGGGGAGCGAAGTGATCTCCAAAACCACCGACTGGAGTGACCGGTCAACCTGCGTCCTTTTTGGAGACGGGGCGGGCGCCGCTCTGGTTGAGCGGCGGGAGGTCGGCGCCTTCTGCACCGCGCTGGGCTGCGACGGAAACGCAGTGCCCCTCTACTGCGGCGGCGCAGGAGACGAGGATCGCTTCATCCGGATGGACGGCGGCGAGGTGTTTAAATTTGCCGTCCGCATTATTCCCCAGACGGTGGAAGCGCTTCTTCAAAAATCCGGGCTTACCCTCGCGGATATCGACTACTTCGTCTGCCATCAGGCGAACAAGCGTATTATCGACAGCGCGGCCAAAAAGCTGAAGGCTCCGCAGGAAAAATTCTTTATCAACCTTGATCGGTACGGCAACACCTCCTCGGCCAGCATTCCCATCGCGCTGGACGAGATGGGGGAGGCCGGCCTCTTAAAGCCGGGTGTAAAGACCCTCTGCGTCGGCTTCGGCGCCGGGTTCACCTGGGGCGGCGCCATCCTCGAATGGTAGCGGAAAGGATGAACAGCATATGAAACGGCTGAACGAAATTTTGAATATCGAATTCCCCTTTATCCAGGGCGGCATGGCCAACATCGCCACCGGCCGGTTTGCCGCCGCCGTCAGCAATGCCGGCGGCCTCGGCCTCGTCGGGGCGGGCGGCATGAACCTCGAAACGCTGGAGGAGAATATCGACCTCTGCCGGTCGTTGACCGACAAGCCTTTCGGGGTCAACATCATGCTGATGCACCCCCAGGCGGAGGAGATGGCCGCGTTGGTCGCCCGCAAAAAGGTCCCGGTTGTGACCACCGGCGCGGGCAATCCCGGCAAGTATATCCCCATGTGGAAGGAGGCCGGCAGCCTCGTCATTCCGGTCATTCCGGGGGTCGCGCTGGCCAAACGGGTCGTCTCACAGGGGGCGGACATGGTCATCGCCGAGGGAACCGAGAGCGGCGGCCATGTCGGAGAGCTGACTACCATGGCGCTGGTGCCGCAGGTGGTTGACGCGGTCGACGTGCCGGTGATTGCGGCCGGCGGCATAGCGGACGGGCGGCAGCTGCTTTCGGCCTTTGCCCTCGGAGCGGTCGGCGTGCAGGTCGGCACCTGCCTTCTGGTCAGTGAGGAGTGCCCGATTCATGAAAATTACAAGAACGCCATTTTGAAGGCCGGCGACAACGACACGGTTGTTACCGGACGGAGCGCCGGCGTGCCGGTGCGGGTTCTCAAAAACAAGATGGCCAGAGAATATATCAAGCAGGAAAAGGCCGGCGCGGATAAAGAGACGCTGGAAAAACTCACGCTGGGAGGGCTTCGCCGCGCGGTCTTTGACGGCGATACCTCGACCGGGTCGGTTATGGCGGGACAGGTGGCCGGTCAGCTGCATGAAATTTTGCCGGTTCGCAAAATTTTTGAAGCGCTGTACGCCGGTTATCTCGACACGCTTGCCAAATTGGAGGATGAAAGATGAAAATCGCTTTTGTATACGCCGGCCAGGGCAGCCAGCACGTCGGCATGGGCCGCGATTTGTATGAGGCGTTCCCCGCCTTCCGTCAGGTTTTTGACAAGGCTGGGGAGAGGATCGTCTCGCTCTGCTTTGACGGGACGGAGGAGGAGCTGGCCAAAACCTCCAACACCCAGCCGGCCATGGTGGCCTTTGCCGCCGGCGTGACCGAGCTGCTGTACGCCGAGGGGATTCGCCCCGAGATGGCCGCCGGCCTCAGCTTGGGGGAGTATTCGGCCCTTTACGCCGCCGGCGTTTTCGATGCAGAGACGGTGATTTCTCTGGCCGCCTTCCGCGGCAGCGCGATGGAGACGGCGGTGCAGGGACTTTCCTGCGGGATGCAGGCTATTCTCGGCCTCGAGCGGGAGAGGCTGCAGGCCGCCTGCGACGCGGCCGCCGAGCTTGGCGTGGTGCAGATTGCCAACTATAACTGCCCCGGCCAGATGGTCATCGCGGGGGAGGCCGCCGCGGTCGAAAAGGCGGCGCAGGACGCCCTCGCCCTCGGGGCGAAGCGGGCGGTGCCGCTCAAGGTCAGCGGCCCCTTCCACACCTCCCTGATGGCACCGGCCGGCAAAGCGCTGGAGGAAAAGTTCCTCGAAACCGCCTTTTCTCCCATGGAATTTCCGGTGATCTTCAACGCGACCGCCCGGCCGCTGGAGGATGGGGCGACCATCCCGCAGATGCTGGTGCGCCAGGTGCAAAGCAGCGTCTTTTTTGAGGATACCGTCCGGTATATGGAGGCGGCCGGGATCGACACTGTTATTGAGATCGGGCCGGGCAAAACCCTCTCCGGCTTTATCCGCAAAACTACAAAAAATATTAAAACCTACGCGGTGGAGAGCGCTGAAAGCCTTTCGGCTGTCGTCGCCGCGCTGAAAGGAGAGGCATGATGAATCCGTCTCTTGAAGGGAAAACCGCTATTGTAACCGGCGGCAGCCGGGGCATCGGCCGGGCAATCTGCCTTGCCCTTGCGGCGCGGGGTGCCAGAGTCGTCGTGAATTTTGCCGGCAATGCCGCCGCCGCTGAGGAGACGGCCGCCGCCTGCCGCGCGCTCGGTACAGAGGCGCTCGCCGTGCAGGCCGACGTTTCCAAAGAGCAGGACTGCGAAGCCCTCTTTGTCGCCGCGCTGGAGGCTTTTGGCCGGGTAGACATCCTGGTCAACAACGCCGGCGTAACCAAGGATACCCTCATCCTCCGAATGCGGGAGGAGGATTTTGACCGGGTGCTCGATACCAATTTGAAGGGCGCCTTCTTCTGTATGAAGCAGGCGGCCAAACTGATGATGAAGCAGCGCAGCGGCCGGATTATCAACATCAGCAGCGTGGTCGGCCTGCGCGGGAACGCCGGGCAGGTGAACTATGCCGCCAGCAAGGCGGGGCTGATCGGCATGACCAAATCCCTCGCCAAAGAGCTGGCGCCCCGCGGGGTCACGGTAAACGCCATCGCTCCCGGCTTTATTGAAACCGATATGACCGGCGTGCTGGCCGACCCCGTCCGGGAGAAACTGCAGGCCGAAATCCCGATGAAAGCTTTAGGCCGGCCGGAGGATGTCGCGGCGGCCGCCGCCTTTTTTGCGGAGGATGCCGCCGGCTACGTGACCGGGCAGGTGCTCTGCGTCGACGGCGGCATGGCAATGTAGGAATCAAGGAGGTTGAAATAAAATGAAACGACGTGTGGTTGTAACCGGCATGGGAACCGTCAACCCGATCGGCAACAGCGTGGAAGAGAGCTGGGCGGCGGCAAAGGCCGGAAAGTGCGGCATCGCGCCGATCACTCTGTATGATCCGTCCGAACAGAAGGTAAAGCTTGCGGGAGAGGTTAAAAACCTCGACCTTGCGGCGCGTATCGACAAGCGCGATCTGCGCAAGATGGACCGCTTTACCGCGCTGGCCGTCGCCTCCGCGGAGGAGGCGTTTGCCGACGCCGGCCTCGATATGGAAAAGGAGGACGCCAGCCGCTGCGGCGTGCTTTACGCCAGCGGAATCGGCGGCCTTGGCACGATTCAGGCTGAGCATTCCAAGGGGTTGGAGAAGGGGTTCGACCGGGTTTCGCCCTTCTTTATCCCGATGGTGATTGTCAATATGGCCGCCGGGCAGATTGCGATCAAATACGGCTTTAAGGGGATGTGCTCGGCGGTCGTGACCGCCTGCGCCGGCGGCAGCAACGCGGTGGGAGACGCCTTCCGGCAGATCCGCGACGGCTACGCCGACCTCATGCTCTGCGGCGGTGCGGAAGGCTGTGTGACGCCGCTGAGCGTCGGGGGTTTCACCTCCATGAAGGCACTGTCCTTGTCGAACGATCCCGCCCGCGCCTCGATCCCATTTGATAAGGAGCGGGACGGCTTCGTCATCGGGGAGGGTGCGGGCACCCTCCTGCTGGAGGAGTATGAGCACGCCCGGGCGCGCGGCGCCAAAATTTACGGCGAGGTGGTCGGCTACGGCGCGACCTGCGACGCCTATCACATCACCGCCCCGGCACCGAACGGCGAGGGCGGCGCGGCCTGCATGCAGCAGGCGCTGGAGGACGCCGGCCTTTCCCCCGAGGACATCGGGTACATCAACGCCCACGGCACCTCCACACCCATGAACGACAAGTGTGAGACGGCCGCGATCAAGGCGGTCTTCGGCGAGCAGGCAAAGCGGCTTGCCGTCAGCTCGACCAAGTCGATGACCGGACACATGCTTGGCGCTGCCGGCGCGGTAGAGGCGATTTTCTCCCTCCTGGCGCTGCGGGACAGCTTCCTTCCGCCGACCATCAACTACCGCGTTCCGGATGAGGAGTGCGACCTGGACGTCATCCCGAACGAGGGGCACGCGGCCGAGGTGGAGTACGCTCTCTCCAACTCGCTGGGCTTTGGCGGCCACAACGCCACCCTGATTTTCAAAAAATACCGGGAGGATTAAGGGGCTTCTTCTCATGAACCGCGCGGCCGGACAGAGCGCGACGAAGTTCTATGGACGAGCACTTTTATCGGATTTAAGTAAAAACTTCTCATTTCAATCGAAAGGATGCAACAGCCTTATGGAACTCAATTCCAACCAGATTGCGGAGATTCTGCCGCACCGGTATCCCTTCGCGCTGGTCGATCGGATTACCGATTATGAGCCGGGGAAATATGCCAAGGGGATCAAGTGCGTCTCGGTGAACGAGATGCAGTTCTGCGGCCATTTTCCCGGGCATCATGTGATGCCGGGCGTGCTGATTATTGAGGCGCTGGCGCAGGTCGGCGCGATCGCCGTTTTGACCATGCCGGAAAACAAGGGCAAGCTCGCCTTTTTTGGCGGGATTAAAAATGCCCGGTTCAAGCGGCAGGTGGTGCCGGGCGACGTGATTGAGATGTCGTGCGAGATCATCCGGCAGCGCGGCCCGGTCGGCGTGGGGCAGGCTACCGCCACCGTGAACGGTCAGATTGCCGCAGTGGCCGAGCTGACCTTTGCCGTGGGAGAGTAATACCGGCATCATAAAAACGGGAAAGAGGGGGAGCGCGTTTTGCTGGAGCAGGCGTTTATAAAAGTCTATACAAAATTCAAGCTGCAATTTTACCGATCGGTTTTCTCCCGCTTCGGCAATCGGGAGGCCAGCCTCACCACGGTGGAGACCTTTTGTATGGAGATTATTCATGCCCTCGACCATCCTACGGTCAACGCCTTTGCGTCGTTTGTCGGCATTTCTCCGCCGAACGCCGCATACAAGGTCAACAGCCTGATTCAAAAGGGCTATGTCCGCAAGATTCAGTCGACCGAGGACAAGCGGGAATATTACCTCGAGCCGACCGAGAAATTTTTCAATTATTATGACATCAGCTATCATTATGTCCGCACGGTCGTCCGCCGGATGAAGGAGAAAATCCCGCCGGAGGATATGGCGGCGGTCGAACGCGTACTCAGCCTGATGACCGATGAGCTGATGCCGGAGGTAGTCCTGCCGGAGAAAACCTCAAAAACGCGGGAAAAATAAAAATTTTAATAAACACCCCCTTGTGCCGCGGGTTGTCGCGCGGCAGTCGCGTTTTGCAAAGCCCTCATTTTTTATGGGGGCTTTTTTGCGTTCCTTTCCTGAGCGGCGCCTTTTTCTGATAGGAATCCGCGTCGTTTCGCCCATTTTTTAGGGCGAAAGAAAGTCGCCGCGCGACAACCCGATCAGGTCATAAATTTTCGCCCTTTTCAATATGCTTTAGAGTACAAACTCTACGGTAAAAGGGGAAGTTTTGTGAATTACGAGGACGGCATTCGCGGCCTTACGGACAGGGAGGTCGAAAAATCCCGGGCGGCGCACGGCAGCAACCGGCTCTCCGCCCGTCCGGTGCGCGGCTTCTGGAGCCGCTTTTTGGAGAGCTTTGGCGACCCGATCATCAAGATTTTGCTGATTTCTCTGGCGCTGAATCTCCTCTTTCTCTTCCGCGGCGCCGATTGGTATGAGACGGCCGGCATCGCGCTGGCGGTTTTTCTTGCCACCTTTGTCAGCGCGCTGTCGGAGTACGGAAGCGAATCGGCCTTTGAAAAGCTGCGGGAGGATGCCTCCCGCACCGAGTGCCGCGTCATCCGGGAGGGAAAAACGCTGGTGATTCCGACGGCCGAGCTGGTCGTCGGAGATATGGTGCGAGTTGCGGCGGGCGAGAAAATTCCGGTCGACGGCGTGCTGGTACGGGGCAGCCTCCGCGTGGATCAGTCGGCGCTGAACGGCGAAAGCCGGGAGGCGCAAAAGACCGCCGGCGGGGAGTTCTCGGGAGACCTTATGTCGCACAGCACCCTCTTTTGCGGAAGCACGGTGGTTTCGGGGGACGGCGTGATGCGGGTGGTCCTGGTCGGAGACGCGACAACCTATGGCAGCATGGCGGCCGAGCTGGGGGAGGAGACGCGGGAAAGTCCCCTGAAGGTGCGGCTGGCCGGCCTCGCCGGAACGCTCAGCCGGATCGGGTATTTTGCGGCCGGCGCGGTGGCGGTCGCCGACCTCTTTCATCAGATTTTCATTGACTCGGGCGGGAGTCTTTCGGCCGCCTGGGGCGTGCTTACCACGCCGGGAGTGATCCTGCCCCATCTGCTGCACGCGGCGACGCTGGCCATTACGGTTATCGTGGTCGCCGTGCCGGAGGGGCTTCCCATGATGATTACGGTTGTCCTCTCCTCCAACATGCGGCGGATGCTGAAGGATAAGGTGCTGGTGCGAAAGCTGGTCGGGATAGAGACCTCCGGCAGCCTGAACATCCTCTTCACCGATAAGACCGGAACCCTCACGACCGGCCGGATGGAGGTGGCGGGGGTGGTCTGCGGCGATGGGAGCGAGGCGTCCGCAGCCGACGCGCCCGCTTTGCCGGTGTGGGAGAAGCTCTATCTTCACTGCCGGTACGGGAGTGCGGCGACCCCCTCCGGCAAAGGGGCGGCGGGCGGCAATCCGACCGATCGCGCGGTGCTGGAATTCGTGCAGGGAAGGCGCGGCGCTGCCGCCCGGCCGGGGGAGCGGATTGCGTTCGACAGCAGCCGGAAATATTCGGCCGTCCGGCTGAAGGATGGCTGGTATCTGATGGGCGCGGCCGAGATATTGCTGGCCGGGGCGAGCTTTAGCCTCGATTCCGCCGGACGGAGAAGGACGGCTCCGCGTGAGCTGCTGGAGCGCAAAATCCATCAGCATGCCGTGCGGGGAGAACGGGTTCTGGCACTCGCCACAGCCGACAGTCGGCCGGGCGGCCGTCTCTCCGGCCTTTGCCTGACGGGATTTCTGATCATACGGGACGGCCTGCGCAGCGGGGTGCGGACGGCGGTGGCGAGCATGCAGACCGCCGGCGTGCAGGTCGTGATGGTTACCGGCGACAACAAAGACACCGCCGCTGCCATCGCGGAGGAGGCCGGCCTCCTCCGCGGCGGAGAGGGGCTTGTGCTGACCGGCAGTGAACTGGAGGCCATGGACGACGCGCGGGCGAAGGCGCTTCTTCCAAAGCTGCGGGTGGTGGCCCGGGCGCGTCCGGCCGACAAGAGCCGCCTTGTCCGCCTGTCGGAGGAGCTGGGGCTGGTGGCCGGCATGACGGGAGACGGAATCAACGACGCGCCGGCTTTAAAAAAGGCGGACGTCGGCTTCGCCATGGGCAGCGGTACCGAAATCGCCAAGGAGGCCGGGGACATCGTGATCCTCGACGACAATTTTGCCTCGATCGCGCGGGCGGTGCTGTATGGGAGGACCATTTTCAAAAGCATTCGAAAATTTATTGTGTTTCAGCTGACCATGAATTTCTGTGCGGTGGGCGTTTCGATCATCGCCCCCTTCATCGGGGTCGAATCGCCGGTCACGGTGATTCAGATGCTCTGGATCAATATGATTATGGATACACTGGGCGGCCTCGCCTTTGCGGGGGAGCCGCCGCTTAAGGAGTATATGAACGAGCCGCCCAAGCGCCGGGATGAGCCGATTATCAATCGGTATATGTATAACCAGATCGGCTGCATGGCAGTCTTTACCATATCGCTCTGCATCGGCTTTTTAAAGCTGCCGGTGTTTTCCGACCTGTGCGGAGTGGGGGCCTCACCGACCTACTTCATGACCATGTTTTTCGCCCTTTTTGTCTTTGCCGGCATATTTAACAGCTTCAACGCCCGCACCCATCGGATGAATCTCTTTTCCCATCTGCGAGAGAACAGGGCGTTCCTTTTGATCATGGGCGCGGTCTTTGTTGTGCAGATTTTGATGATCCGCTTTGGCGGAACGCTCTTCCGAACCGAACCGCTCTCCCTGCCGCACTTTGCAGTGGCGACCGGCCTCGGCTTCCTGGTGGTGCCGGCCGACCTTTTGCGCAAGCGGCTTCTCCGCGTGGCGGGGCGCAAGGGCGCTTTGTAAATAACGGCAAAGGCTTTAAAAAAGCAGATTTTCCCCGGCCGGCTGCAATCTACGGTTGACAAGGGGAGGAAAGAGGGGTATACTGTAGAAAGCGCGGGAATCCTGCGCTTTCTTACAAAACACAGCAGTGGCTCAAGCAAAGGGGTGCTGACCGCAAAGGTCGGCTGAGAGCGGGTCGTTTTACCCGAAACCCTCTACCTGATCCGGATAATACCGGCGGAGGAATTGTTTGAAGATCGGCTCGTTTGTTCCGCCTTTTAAAAAAAGGCCCGCGGGCTGCTTTTTGCACATCACAAACTCCCTTCCGTCGATTTGGACGAAAGGGAGTTTTTTCTTTTGTTTGCGCTGCGGAGGAAATGGAGAGACGGCTCTGTTTTTTCAGAAGGCTGTGTGCACTGCGGGGATCTGCGGCGGGAGATGCTGTTCTGCTTTGCCGTTTGTCCCATGCTTTTTAAAGGAAAGGAAGATTGAAATGAAAAAGAATGCATCTGTCCGTCTGACCGAGAGCGCGATCATGATCGCCTTTGCAGCGGTGCTGAGCCTGGTCAAAATTGTCGACATGCCGTATGGCGGGTCGGTTACCGCCGCCAGCATGCTGCCGGTTATCCTGATCGCCTACCGCTACGGCACCGGTTGGGGCCTCTTTACCGGCTTCACCTCCAGCCTGCTGATGCTGGTTCTGGGGATGAGCAGCCTGAGCTATGCGACCTCGGGCACGGCGGCCTTTGCCATCATCATGCTCGACTATATCGTCGCTTTTACGGTGATGGGGCTCGGCGGAATTTTCCGCAATGTGGTGAAGAAGCAGAGCACTGCGCTGGCGCTCGGTACGCTGGTCGTCTGCGCGCTGCGGTACCTCTGCCATGTGATTTCGGGCTGCACCGTATGGGCGGGCGTGTCGATTCCGGATACCGACGGGCTGATCTACTCCCTGGGGTACAACGCCGTCTACATGGTGCCGGAGACCATCATCACCGTTGCCGCGGCGGTTGCGCTGGGCAGCGTGCTTGACTTCCGGAAGGAGGGGCTGGCGCCCCTGCGGGAGAATGCCGGCATGGCCAAGCGGTCGTTCGGCGCCTTCTTCCTGCTGATTGCCGCGGCGGTTGACGCCCTCTTCCTCTTCAGCTCGACCCAGGTGGAGAATGCCGACGGCGACGTGGTTTTCTCGATTACCGGTCTGGCGCAGGCCAACTGGCTGCTGATTGTCGTGATTACGCTGGGCGCGGTGATCGCCTATTTCGCGGCAGAGAAGCTGCGCCCCGCTATCCTGCTGGGTACCGGCGTGGTTTATGCGGCAGCCAGCCTGATTGCCTCCGGCGTCACGGGGGGAGAGGCGGATTTCCTCCTCATTGCGGGAGTGCTGGCCGTTTGCGTGGTGCTGACGATGGTGGTTTGCCGCCTCTATGCCAGCGCGGCGGCTGTGACCGGCCTTCTGGTCGCGGGGCTTTATCTGGCGTCCGTCCTGCTGGGAGGAGATGGGCTGAGCGTCTATGACTACATCATCATGGCGGTCGCACTGGTCGGCGGCGTGGTCGCTTCGACCGCGATCGGCAAGTATGCCGGCAGCCGGAAGAAAGCGTAACAGCCCGGATAAAACCGGTTTATATGAAAAATTAAGAAAACCCGGCCTCGCCGTTTTGAAGCGACCCCAAAAAGTTAGACAAAAATAAGAATAAAAATTGTTCAAGCTACCGAAAGG
>UQRS01000031.1 GCA_900543525.1 uncultured Oscillospiraceae bacterium | reverse complement strand
TCAAACAAGCCCGTAATTATAAATACAAATCTGACAATAAGAGATTTGCAGGAGAATTATACTGACAGATTTGTTTCAAGAATCTGCGGAAATGCCCGTCAGCTTGATTTTTTGGGCAGAGATATAAGGATCAGACGAAAATAATTTTAAAATCTTTTCGTCAAAAATCCTGTTGCTGTCGGCTGTTTTGAGGGTCTGAAAACTTTTTTGAAAAAATTTTAAAAAAAGTATTGACTTTTTGAACGATATGTCTTATAATTCATATCGTTGCAAGTTCGGTAGCAATTACATCTTGTGGAATAGTGTAACGGTAGCACGACAGACTCTGACTCTGTTTGTTGGGGTTCGAATCCCTATTCCCCAGCCAGTACAAGGAACGACAATCTTTTTTTGAGGATTGTCGTTCCTTTTTTCTCCCTGAACCGTCGTTTGCGGATAAAATTTAAGAGGGAAGGGAAAGACCGGCTTTGCTTTGCAAGCCATTGATTTTCGCAAGCATTCAAACCCGTGTACCCATACGCAAAATTGCCGGATAATTTTTTGGTAAGCCTGTTCATATTCCGAAGCCTCAATACGTCGTTCATGTTCGAGGCTTTTTTCTTTGCCGCGCTTTTGTCGTCCGTGTTTTGGACGGCATCGTTTTATTGTATCTTTAAAAAACGACCGGTATCATGGGCGCTTGCCGTTTTTTGCCTTTTTAAATAATCTGTTTTTTTAAGGATTGCGTTCTTTCCCGCAAAACAGTATACTGTTACTGTAAGCTTTTGCCGAAAAGCGAAAAGGCGCGGCGCTGCTGCGGCCGGCCTTTCCGGCGGCAAGGCGGCCGTTTTTTTGGGGGGGAGAGGATGTCTTTTCCTTTTCAAAAAAACGGCCGATCTGCGACAAATCTGCAGCAATTTCTGAATAAGGAGTAATTGTAGGATGAAGAAAAAGCTTTGGATGAAGGCGGTAAGCCTGACACTGGCGCTGCTGCTCTGCCTGCCGTCTCTGATGACCGGCCTTGCAGCGAACGCCAACGTGCTGAACCTGACCTGGCCCTCCAGCTGGCAGGAGGGGACGCCTCCCGATTGGGCGCTGAACGCGTCGGAGACGGAGATCAACAAGACCATCGCGGCCATCAATCAGGAGTATACGCTGCAGAAGGAGAGCGGCTACGACCTCGGCACGGCGAAGGAGATTACCGCCTGGGGCGAGATGGTCGGGTTGCAGTTCCTGGACGGCAGCAACATCGGCAACCCGTGGGGAGACAGCCGGAAATGGGGCGCGATTGTAGCGCCGTATGCCGGCATGGCCTTCTCGATCAAGGGGTATCAGGCGGTCAGATACAGCTCGAACGGCGCCCCGCTCGGAAATGAGGTGGAGTGGGTCAATCCGCAGGATGGCACGACCTACCTCTATCAGCTGTTCACAAAGGGCGAGACCATCGTTTCAAAGAACGGTACAGCCGTCTATAACTGGGGCTATACCGTCGGCTCGGGTATCAGCGGAGACGCGGTGGAAGCCATGCGGTATGCCTATGCCTCGACCGCGTGGTCCAATCCGACCATGCGCGGCTCCTATAATCTGGGCTGCCTGCACAGCGATGCCAAGGTGACCGAGGACGGCATCGTGTATCAGGAGTTCTTCGGCAGCCAGAGCACCGGTGCCTCGGCGCAGAAGGACCGCGGCCTGGACAAGGCGTACGGCATATCCTACATCGTGGCGGCCAGCACCGACGCTGCCGAGGCTTATGTCGTCACCGATAAGATGTTCACGGCCTGGGCCTCCCTTTGGGGGAATCTGGATACAAGCGACCCCGACCGCTTCTCGCGCACCGGCGCGCCGGTCGGCAATCAGTACCGCAAGGATGGCAAGACCTATCAGGATTTTGAGAAATGCACCCTCGTTGTAGGGGAGGATCCGATGAATCCGACCATCCTCTCCCGGGATAACGGGCTGTACGATTTCGCCGTGGGGGAGAACCCGGTGCTGATCGACAATACGGATATTCACGTTTTCCTGGACGACGATACGCCGATCACGGCCGTTGTGCCCACCTTTACGATTGCGGACACCGCGGTGGTTGACAAGCCGTCGGGGGAGGCCTATGACTGCACGAACCCGATCACCTTCACGGTCAGGGCCGAAAATGGGGAGACTGTGACCTACACCGTCACGGTCGAGGTTGGCTCTGCCCCTTCTGAGGAGGATCGCGCGGCCGCCGCCGCCTTTACGGCCGGCATGAACCGGCTGATCGCACCTTATACAGCCGACGACGCCGCCCTGGCGGAGGAGCTGTCGAAGGCCTATGACGCGCTGACCTTCAAGCAGAAGCTGCTGGTCGCGGAGCAGAAGGATCTGCTGGACAAGGCGGCCGCTGCGGTGGCCGCGGTGGTCAAGCATAAGCAGCGGGTCGTCTTTGTCGGGGACAGCATCACGGCTCCGAGCGACGGCTATACGGCCAAGACGGCGGCGCAGTTCTCCGGCACCGAATATTCCTTTATGAACGCCGGACAGAGCGGGTACTGCCTCTCTCCCGCGGCGGACAGCCCGTATACCTCTCTGTCCAATTATAAAAACAGTCAGCTTTTCCAGCCGAACATTGTTTTCATCATGCTGGGAACCAATGACTCCAAGCCGCGCAACTGGACCGAGCGCGGCGTTTCCGCCCGGTTTGAGCAGGATCTGAAGGATATGGTGAACACCTACCGCGCGCTGGACAGCAAGCCCACGGTGGTGATCGCGACTTCTCCCACGGTATATATGAATAAGGGTCGGGTGGACACCATCGACAACGATACGGTTGACCTGATTGTCGCAATTCAGAAAAAGGTTGCGGCCGAGCTGGATTGTCCGCTGCTCGACATCAACGCGGTCACCAAGAATCAGGATACCTGGTTCAACGACAACGACGGCGTCCATCCCAATCAGACCGGGCACGCCGGCATGGCGGAGCAGTTTGCCGCCATGGTTCGCGAGCTGTCCACGGTCAGCGTGACCGACTTTGCGGTGGAGGGGACGGAGATTGACTTCTCTGCCGACCGGACCGCCTATACCGTGGCGACCGAGACTCTGCCGTCGGTCGACGAGCTGGCCGGAGCGGTCTCTGCCACGGCGAAGAACGGCACGGTTGTCACCGGCGCGTATGCCGAGAACGGCAAGGTTGTAGCGTATGCCAAGGTGGTGTCCGCTACCGGCTACAGCTCCAAAACCTACACGGTGACCTTTACCGATCTGCTCGCGGGAGATGTGGATAACGACGGTAAGGTGACCGTCTCCGACGTGGTCGAGCTGCGTAAGCTGATCGTCGCAGGCAGCTGGAGCGACCGCGAGTTTGCGGCCGGCAACCTCGACGACACGGATGAGGTTTTGACCGTCTCTGACGTGGTGGCGCTGCGTGCTTTGATTGTGCAGGGCGCGTAAAGCACACCTCGACCGGGGATAAACCGACCGGAGGATTTGCCGCCTCCGACCCGGGTTTCCCGCCATTTGTGCCAAACTGTAAAATCGCCGGCCATCCGGAATTTTTTCGGGCGGCCGGCGGTCGTTTTAGATTGGGGTTATTCTGCCGCACATCCCGGGAAAGTGTGCGGAAATGAGCCTTTGCTAAAAGTCCCGGCCACATCCGGGTTGGTAAAGCCCATTTTCAGAGAGACGCCTCATTATACTTCGGCCTGTATAAGGCTATGGGGCGTCCGCATAGCTTTTGCGGGCGGCTTTCAGACCGCAGAGGAGCCGCCGTCTGTCAAATGGAAAAAAGCAAAAAGAGCCGCTTACGGCCGCGCCGGCAGAGCGTGCTCTCCTTTCCCGCCGGGCGAAATATAAAAAAGGCAGAAAGCTTTGGTTGCTTTCTGCCTTTTTTATTATATCTCGTTTCGCCCCTCCAGCGCGCGGGAGAGGGTGACCTCATCCGCATACTCGAGGTCGCCGCCGACCGGTATGCCATAGGCCAGGCGGGTTACCTTGACGCCCATCGGCTTCAGCAGCCGGGAGATGTAGCTGGCGGTCGCCTCCCCCTCCACCGTGGGGTTGGTGGCCATGATAACCTCCTTCACCTCGTCGGAGGAGAGGCGGCTCATCAGTTCCTTGATCCGGATCTGCTCCGGCCCGACCCCGTCCAGGGGAGAGATGACGCCGTGCAGCACATGATAAAGGCCGCCGTATTCCCTCGTGCGCTCGAAGGCCATGACATCCTGCGGATCCTCTACTACGCAGATCAGGCTGCGATCCCGCCCCTCATCGGCGCAGATGTTGCAGATCTCCCCGTCGGTCAGGTTCTGACAGACGGCGCAGGTGTGAATCTTCTGCCGGGCGTCGGTGATGGCCTCCGCCAGCTGCTCGGCCTGCCCCTCCGGCATGCCAAGCACGTGAAAGGCCAGCCGCTGCGCGGTTTTATGCCCGATCTGCGGCAGCCGCTCAAACTGCTCGATCAGCCGCATCAGGGGCGCTACTTTATAAGAAGCCATATCAAAGCCCCGGGAAGTTCATGCCGCCGGTGACGCCGCTCATTTCCTTTTCGGCGGTTTCGTCGGCGATGCGCATGGCCTCGTTTACGGCGACAGCGACCATATCCTCCAGCATCTCGACATCCTCCGGGTCGACGGCGTCGGGCTTGATCTTGAGCGACTTGATCTGATGCTTGCCGGTGACCGTGACCTCTACCATGCCGCCGCCCGAAACGGCGCTGTACTCCCGCTCGTCCAGATCGGCCTGCAGCGCCTCGATGTCGGCCTGCATCTTCTGTGCCTGTTTCAGCATGCTGTTCATGTTGCCGGGGCCGCCGCCCACGCCTTTGGGTAATCTTGCTTTCATAAAAATACAAACTCCTTTTTCTTTTGTATATATTGTTTTTTTAAAGGCCGAGATTTTCCGCCTTGCGCAGCAGCTCGTCCAGCGGGTCCTTCGGCTGCGTTTTCCGATTATACGGGCCGAGGCGGCAGCGCTTTCCCAAAACCTCCAGCGCGGCGTTGCGGATCGAATCCCGGTACATGGTGTTTTCGCTGTTGACAAGGTCGCGGAACTGGCTGTTCTCGCAGTCGATCAGGAGGAGATCCCCCTCCAGATAAGCGACAGACCCCTGCAGCACCCCATGCATGAGGGGGCAGGTGGCTGCGATAATGCCGAGGATTTCGCTCCACTGCGGCAGACTGCCGGAGGGGGCGGGGGAGGCCGGTCGACCCGATTCCTCCATATCCTCGACGGGTGGGGGAGGGGCCTGCTCCGAAACGGCAGGCGGCGCCTCTTCCGAAACGACGGGCGTCGGTGTCGAGCCGTCCTCCCACGGGGGGAGATCAGCCGGGTCAGCCCGGTCAGACGCGCCGGATGAGCCGGCCGCCTTGACGGACTCAGCCGGGTTGGCCGGCTTTACCGGAGATGCCTCCTGCGCCGCCGGGGTGGGGGAGACCGGCGCGGACGGGATTCTTTGCGCCGGTTCGGCGGCCGGCTGAGCGGCGGCCGCCCTCTCGGTTTGAGGAGGGGCGGTGCTGACGGCCGCTCCGGCCGCGGCGCTCTCCATCCCTTTGCCCGAGAGGACGCCGGTTTTGACCGCCCGTTCCAGTGCGCTCACCCGGGCGGCAAGCCCGGCCGCCGAGCGGTTTAGGGACGGTGTGCAGAAGGTAACCACCGCCATCTCCAGCGCGGTGCGCCGGCTGCCCTTGCCCATCTTGGCCAGCGCCTCCTCAAATACCGAGAGGGCGTAAACCACCTCGTCCAGCTTCCAGTCCTCGGCAGCGGCGCGCAGCGCCTCCAGCTCCTCGCTGGAGCAGACGATCAGCTCCTCCGGCGAACGGAGGGTTTTGAGCAGCATCAGATTGCGCAGCTCGGCGATAATCTCCTCACACAGACGAAGCATGTCGACCGAGTCGGCGTGCAGCCGCCCGATCAGCTCGATCGCCGAGGAAATGTCGCCGACGTGCAGCGCCTCCACAAAAGAAAGCAGGTATTCCCGCCCGGCGAGGCCGCAGATGTCGGCGACGGTCTGCTCGGTAATCTCCGCCCCGTCGCCGACGCAGAGGTCGAGAATCGAGAGGGCGTCCCGCATGCCGCCGTCGGCCAGGGAGGCGATCAGGCGGGCGGCGCCGTCGGTGATCGACAGCCCCTCCGCCTTGCAGACAAACTGCACCCGCCGGGCGATCAGCTCGGGCGTGATGCGGTGAAAATCGAACCGCTGGCAGCGGGAGAGAATGGTGGCCGGCAGCTTGTGCACCTCGGTCGTCGCCAGGATAAAAATGACGTGCGCCGGCGGCTCCTCCAGCGTTTTGAGCAGGGCGTTGAAAGCCCCGCTCGAAAGCATATGTACCTCATCAATAATATAAACGCGGTATTTTGCCGCGCTCGGGGTATAGACCGCCTTCTCCCGCAGGTCGCGGATGTCGTCCACTCCGTTGTTGGAGGCAGCGTCGATTTCGAGCACGTCCAGAAGGCTGCCGTCGTCCACGCCGCGACAGAACTCGCACTCGTTGCAGGGCTCTCCCTCCCGCAGATGGGGGCAGCAGGCCGCCTTGGCCAGGATTTTGGCACAGGTGGTCTTGCCGGTGCCGCGCGACCCGGTGAAGAGATAGGCGTGAAAAATCCGGCCCGCCTTGAGCTGGTTTTTCAGCGTCTCGGTAATATGATCCTGCCCGTACACGTCCGAAAAGGTGCGGGGCCGGTATTTGCGGTAAAGGGCCTGATACAAAACGGATCAACCGCCTTTCTGCCGGGGCGCTTATAGCTGGCCGGGTGATTTCCTTCCTCGAAAGGTGGGGGAGGCTTTTTGCCGCCCTCCGCCTTTTTTTAGAAGAAGCGATAAAAATACAGAGCCGCCGCC
Source organism: uncultured Oscillospiraceae bacterium (assembly GCA_900543525.1). Taxonomy (GTDB): domain Bacteria; phylum Bacillota; class Clostridia; order Oscillospirales; family Acutalibacteraceae; genus UQRS01. The sequence goes on along the minus strand of UQRS01000031.1, from coordinate 17,135 downwards.
AAACGGCGGTACATACCCTTGGGAGTGCAAACGGACAGGCGATCTGCGGCGCACGGGGAGTGCCCCTTAATGCTGCTCGGTTCCCCGCCTGACATGGTTCGCGGCGTCCCGTCGCGCAGGACCCGCCCGTTTGCACGCCCGAAGGTATGTTCTGGCTCTGTATCGTGTTGCAGCGAAAAAAGTCCGTTGCTCGGAATATTATAACCGATTTTGCATGGCTTCGCAACCGTTTTTTTGTTTCTTTCTGATTTTCTTTTCTCAAACGGTTGAGAAATGCCGAGCTTTTTGGTAAAATGTATTCGAATATAGGTATTGTGTTGCTGCAGACTCCGGCCGTATTCCAACCGGCCGAGCTGTTTTCGACTGTCGGGGGCGTGCGGATATGGAAATCGGAATTATTGATTATGGAGCCGGGAATCTCAAAAGTGTGGAGAACGCGCTTTCCCGCCTCGGCGTCGGATGGAGGGTTTATTCCTCCGGCGGCCAGCTGGATTCATCGGTGAACGGGCTGATTCTGCCCGGAGTCGGCGCTTTCGGCGACGCCATGCGCCAGCTGGAGGAGCGGGGCTTTTGTCAGATTCTCCGCGCCTATGCCGTGGCCAACCGGCCGCTGCTCGGTATCTGCCTCGGCCTGCAGCTTTTGTTTGAGTACAGTGAGGAAAGCCCCGGGGTGCGCGGCCTTGGCGTTTTTGAGGGCGGCTTCCGGCGTTTTCCCTCCGACCTTGGGCTGAAGGTGCCGCATATCGGCTGGAACCGGCTGGATATTGTGAAAAAGGATGGCGTTTTCCGCCGTGCGCCGGCGGATATGTATGCCTATTTTGTGCACTCCTTTTACCTGGACGCGCAGGATAAGTCGATCGTTTCCGCGACCACCCGCTACGGCGTGAGGGTGGACGCCGCGGTCGAGAGGGGAAACATCTCGGCCTGTCAGTTCCATCCGGAAAAGAGCGGCGAGGACGGCCTTGGCATTCTGCAGTCGTTTGCCGAAATCTGCGCCGCCGCCGGAAAGGAGGCGTAAGCGATGCTTGCAAAACGGATTATCCCCTGCCTGGACATTCAAAACGGCCGGGTGGTGAAGGGGGTCAGCTTTGTCAATCTGATTGACGCGGGCGATCCGGTCGCCTGCGCCAGAGCGTATTATGAAAGCGGCGCCGATGAGCTGGTGCTGCTGGATATCACCGCCTCGCATGAGGCGCGCAAGACCATCCTCGACGTGGTGACCGGCGTGGCCGAATCGATTTTCATCCCCTTCACGGTCGGCGGCGGCATCAGCGAGGTGGAGGATTTTACCGCTCTGCTGCGTGCCGGCGCGGATAAGGTCTCGGTCAACTCGGCGGCGGTGAGGAACCCCGGCCTGATCGACAAGGCGGCCTATAAATTCGGAAGTCAGTGCGTCGTTCTGGCCATTGACGCCAAGCGCCGCCCGGACGGCGGGTTCGAGGTGTACGTCAACGGCGGCCGCGTTCCGACCGGGCTGGACGCGGTCGAATGGGCGAAGGAGGGGGCGCTCCGCGGTGCGGGAGAGATTCTTCTGACCAGCATGGATGAGGATGGGCAGAAAAAAGGCTACGACCTCGCGCTGACCCGCGCGGTGAGCGAGCGCGTCGGCGTGCCGGTCATCGCCAGCGGCGGCGCCGGAAAAATGGAGCATTTTAAGGACGCCTTTACAAAGGGGAAGGCCGACGCGGCGCTGGCCGCCTCGCTCTTCCATTTTAAGGAGCTGGAGATTATGGATCTCAAGCGCTATCTGCAAAGCGAGGGGATTCCCGTCCGGCTGTAGACGGCCGGGGAAACACAAAACACCTTGCTCGCGGCAGGTCTTTTGCCATATAGAATATGCTGTGGAGAGGGACGCCCCGCTTCACGCCCGAAAAGGAGAAAATCAGAATGCTTTCTTTTGCGCCCGACGCTTTTCTTGACCTTTCCAAAACCATTGCCGCCGATCTGTTCTGCGGCGTTTCGAATGTGTGGGAGGTGCTGCCCCGCCTCGGGGAATATATCCGCACGCTTGGCGCCGCCCTCCCGGCGGAGGAATATGAGTGCCGGGGGGAGAATATCTGGGTCGCGCGGGACGCGATCGTCGCCGGCTCGGCTTACATCGTCGGCCCCTGCATTATTGATCATGAGGCCGAGGTGCGCCACTGCGCCTTTATCCGCGGCAACGCCCTGATCGGAAAGGGCTGCGTGGTTGGTAATTCGACCGAGCTGAAAAACGCGCTGCTTTTCGACCGGGTGCAGACGCCGCATTATAACTATGTCGGCGATTCGGTGCTGGGCTACCGTGCGCATATGGGGGCGGGCTCGATCACCTCTAACGTGAAATCGGACAAAACGCTGGTCACGGTCTGCTGCGAGGGGGAGCGGGTGGAAACCGGCCTCAAGAAAATGGGGGCGATCCTCGGCGATTTTGTGGAGGTTGGCTGCGGCTCGGTCCTCAATCCCGGGACGATAATCGGCCGGAACTCCAATATTTATCCCCTCTCCGCTGTCCGGGGCGTTGTGCCGGCCGGCAGCATTTATAAAAATCAGGGTGAGATTGTCGAAAAAAGATAACCCGCCCGGTTGCCTTTTTGCTCAAAATGCGGTATGATATTCTGTGTTGAATCAAAAGGGAGGAGCGCCCTTCTGCAGCGAAGCTGCTTTTTGTCATCCGGCGGGGCTTTCCGCCGCGTGAGGACGCTTTTCCAACCTGTGAGAATGTTTAAATCTTGCCTGTAAAGGATGTGAGACGGATGGAACGCTGGGATATATTTGACGAAACGGGAAAAGCTACCGGAAAGACCGTTGTCCGGGGCAACGTGCGCCTGCTGCCCGGCGAGTACCATCTGGTCGTGCATATCTGGGTGTTGACGCCCGACGGCCGGCTGATGATTCAGCGGCGGGCGGACGATAAGGAGCTGATGCCGGGCGAGTGGGCGGCCATCGGCGGCGCCGCCATTTCGGGGGAGACCTCGCTGCAGGCGGCCAAGCGCGAGCTGTTTGAGGAGATGGGGATTCCCGTCTGCGACAGGGAGATTTCGCTGATCCGGCGGATCGTGCGGAAAAACTCCTTTGTCGACGTCTGGCTGGCGCGGGCCAATGTCTCGCTCGACCAGCTCATCCTCCAGAAGTCGGAGGTAGCTGAGGCCCGGTGGATTACCCCCTCTGCGCTGGAGCAGATGGTGCACCGCAGGGAGTTTCACAACTACGGCAGCGATTATTTTGAAATTGTACTGTCAGCCGTTCGCTCGGCTGCGGCGGAGGTGTCGGATTGAGCCTGAATGTGGAAGGGCAGGATTGTCCGGTATGCAAGGGGCACCTGTTCAATGACGACGATATCGTGTATTGCCCGATATGCGGCGCACCGCACCACCGGGACTGCTACAACGCGCTCGGCCACTGTGCGCTGGAGGCCGACCACGGCACCGACCGGCAGTATGTCCGGCCGGATCCTTCTGAAAAGGCGGACGAAGCGCCGCCGCAGGGGAAGAAATGCCGCTTCTGCGGCGCCGACCTTGCAAAAGGGGCGCTGTTCTGCGACCGGTGCGGCAATCCGGTGGACGGCGGCTCGCAGCCTTCCCGGCCGGCGGGGCAGGTGGGCGGAATGCCCTTTGTCATCGACCCGTTGGGCGGCGTCGGCCAGGGGGAGAAGATTGAGGATATTCCGGTGACCGATATGGCCCGGTTTGTGGCGGTCAACACGCCGCGCTACATCCCGGTTTTCCGCCGCCTGTCGAAGAAGAAGCGGGTTTCCTGGAACTGGGCGGCCTTCCTTTTGCCGGAGGGGTGGCTTCTCTATCGCAAATGCTACGGGTCGGGCATTCTGTTTTTGATGCTGTCCCTGATTTGCGCGGTGCTGGCCGTTCCGTACCAGCTGGCCGCGAACGCGGCTTTGTCCGCTTTGCCGGAAAACGCCACCATGGCGCAGATGTACAGCCTGCTGATGTCGGCGAGCCTGGAGCAATTTTCTCCCTTTGTGATGATCACCTCTCTGCTGAGCGGGGCGATGCGCATCGGATACCGGGTGGTTTGCGGCCTGTTCGGCGACTATATCTACCGCGCGCACGCGATTGATAAAATTCACAAGCTTCGGGGAGAGGCAGGATACTCCGACCTGCTGGCGCGCGCCGGCGGGGTGAGTCTGGCGCTGCTTCTGGCGGCGATTCTGATCGTCAACTGGGCGCCGGTTCTGATCGCCTCCCTGCTGTGAGGCGAGAGGGCAGTCCGAATTTACAAATCCGGATTTATAAACATGTGTAGAGGAAAAACGCCGGCTGTTGCATCAGACCGGCGCTTTGAAAACCGTTCCGAATTGGAAGAGAGGAGCTGCATCATGAAAATACGCAAGGCGATTATACCGGCAGCCGGCCTGGGCACGCGGGTGCTTCCGGCCTCCAAGGCGGTGCCGAAGGAGATGCTCAACATCGCGGACAAGCCGGCCATACAGTATATTGTGGAGGAGGCCGCCGCCGCCGGCATCACCGACATCCTGATTATCACCAACCGCGGCAAGGGCGTGATCGAGGATCATTTTGACCACGCCTTTGAGCTGGAAAGCATGCTGCGCGCCAAGGGCAAGCTGGACATGCTGGAGGCGGTCAGCGCGCCGGCCGATCTTGCGAACATCTATTACCTCCGCCAGAAGGAGACAAAGGGCCTCGGCCATGCGGTGCTCTGCGCCGAGCAGTTTGTCGGCGACGAGCCGTTTGCCGTCCTCTACGGCGACGATGTGATCATCGGGGAGGATCCCGCGATTGCACAGCTCTGCCGCGCGTATGAAACCTATGGCAAAGGGGTCGTCGGAATCAAAGAGGTCTCACGCGAGGCAATCAAAAAATACAGCTCCATGGCGGTCACTCCGCTGGAGGAGCGGATTTTCGCCGTGACCGACATGGTGGAAAAGCCGTCGGAGGAGGAAATCCTCTCGCTCTATTCCATTCTGGGGCGCTGCGTCCTGACCCCCGATGTGTTTGAGATTCTGCGTTCGACGCCGCCCGGCGCCGGCGGGGAGCTTCAGCTTACCGACGCGATGAAAACGCTGGCGCGGCGGGACGGCATGGTGGGGGTCGACTTCACCGGAAAGCGGTACGACATGGGCAGCAAATTCGGCATCCTGCAGGCGAATATTGAGGTTGGCCTCGCCCACCCCGAAATCGGGGAGGAACTGCGCCGGTATCTGAAGGCGCTGGCGCAGACGCTGTAGTGCCTTGCGAAAGCTCCAGCGCGTATGAAAAACGGGCGGGAAGGGCTTGTCAAACCTTTAAAACGGCAGTATAATAAAAGCCGCGGCCGGACGTTCGGTCGCCGGATTTTTTTAAAAAACCGGTTCATTTTATCAAATCGGGAGGAGAGGAAGCCGGGAAGATGAATCAAAGCAAAAGGCCAAAGCGGGTTGCCGCAATCCACGACCTCTCCTCCTTTGGACGGTGCGCGCTGGCGGTGATTATTCCGCCTTTGTCGGCGCTGGGGATACAGGTTTGTCCGGTGCCGACCACGGTTTTGTCCACCCATACCGGCGGTTTCTCGGATATTGCCGCGCACCCCTGTCCCGAATTTCCCCGGATGGCCGCAAACCACTGGAAGGCGTGCGGCGTCGCGCTCGACTGTATTTATTCCGGCTATCTGGGCGACGCCGGGCAGGCGCGTCAGGTGGTCGAGTTCGGCCATCTCTGGCCCGACGCCCTGCGGGTGGTTGACCCGGTCCTCGGGGATGACGGCGCGCTGTATCAGGGCATTTCACCCGCTTTGGTGGAGGAGATGCGGCAGCTCTGCACCCAGGCCGACCTGATCACCCCCAACACGACCGAAGCGGCCCTTCTTTTGAACCGACCGTGTGCGGATCGGCCGGTTTCTCCGGCCGCGGCGATCGAGATGCTCGAGCGCCTTTCGCACGCGCGGCGGACGGAGGTGCTGATTACCGGCCTGCCGGTGGAGGGGCTGGGAATCTGCAACGTCGGCCTCGACCGGACGGGAGATGGATTCGCGGTCGTCTGTGACTATCTGGGCGGCTCTTATCCCGGCACGGGGGATATTTTTACCTCGGTCGCAGCCGGAGAGCTGCTGCGCGGCGCGCCTCTGCGGGAGGCTGCGGGTGCGGCCACGGTTTTTGTGGAAAAATGCATCGCCCTGACCCTCGGCTCGGGTGAGCCGGAGCGGGACGGCGTGTTTTTGGAGGCGGCTCTGCCCGCCCTCCTTACCGGCGCGTGTCATCGCGCCGCGGTAGATTTATAAGAAAGCGTCCGGCACTGTCGGCAGGCAGGGGCGAACACGGCCTTCGGACGGCAGAAACGCCCGCGTTCGCGAAGGGCAGCAAGGCCGCTTCTTTTGCCGGTCGACGGTATCGGATGATTCAGTTATGTTATGGAGGAAAAATTATGCAGCCACTGAAATTAAAGCCCGCCTTCAAGGATAACATCTGGGGCGGCACCCGGCTTAAAACCGATTACGGAATGCAAAGCGATCTCGAGCGCCTGGCGGAGGCCTGGGTGCTCTCCTGCCACAAGGACGGCCCCTCGACCGTCGAGGGTGGGGAGTACGCCGGCCTGACCCTGCCCGAGGCGATTGAGAAAATGGGCAAGGCCTGCCTCGGCACGAAGGGAAGCGCTTTCGCCTTTTTCCCGATTCTGATCAAGTTGATCGACGCGCGGGATAACCTCTCTATCCAGGTGCACCCGAGCGATGACTATGCGCTGAAGGTGGAGCACGAGTTCGGCAAGACCGAGATGTGGTATGTCGTCGACTGCGACCCGGGTGCTTACCTCTACTACGGCTTCAACCGCGTGATTGACAAGGAGGAGTTTGCCCGCCGCATCGCCGACAACACGCTGCCGGAGGTGCTGAATAAAGTTGAGGTACATAAGGGCGACTGCTTCTTTATCGCGTCGGGTACGATTCACGCCATCGGCGGCGGCATCCTGATTGCGGAGATTCAGCAGAACTCCAATACTACCTACCGTGTGTACGACTACGGCCGGCTGGGCGCGGACGGAAAGCCGCGTGAGCTGCATATCGAAAAGGCCGAGGCGGTCACGACGCTGACGCCGCCCACTGCCGCTTACGGCGCGGTGGAGGCGGTTGACGGCGTAGCGCGGCTGGCCTCCTGCAAATATTTCACGGTTGACCGCATCGACCTTGCCGGAAAGGCTTCTGTCCTTGTGGATGAGAGTTCATTTGTCTCCCTCCTCGTTCTGGAGGGGACACCGACCCTGACCGCCGGGGAAACCACCCTGTCTCTCAAAGCGGGGGATTCCGTTTTCCTGCCCGCCGGAATGGGAGAGGCCGTACTCGAGGGAGAGGGCACGGTCATCTCCAGCCGGGTGTAACCCCATTTGGAAGCGGAAAATATGAAACAAAAACCGATTCTCAACATCGCCCTGATCGAGCCGGAGATTCCCCAGAACACCGGGAATATCGCCCGGACCTGCGCGGCGACCGGCGCGCGGCTGCATCTTGTCGGCCCGATGGGCTTTACGATTGACGACCGCAAGCTCAAGCGCGCGGGGCTGGACTACTGGCACCTGCTGGACATCACCTATTATGAAAACACCGCCGCCTTTTTCGCAGAGACGGCGGGTCCCTACTTCTATTTTTCGACCAAGGCGCCGCAGGTGCACTCGGAAATGTCCTATCCCGACGGGGCTTTCCTTGTCTTCGGGAAGGAGACGGCCGGCCTGCCCGAGGCGCTGCTGGCCGCAAATAAGGAGCGCTGCCTGCGCATTCCGATGATCGGCGGCGCAAGAAGCCTCAACCTCTCCAACTCGGTCGCCATCGCCGCGTATGAGGTGCTGCGGCAGTGGGGGTACCCCGAGCTGCAGAATTTCGGCCGCCTGCGGGAGTATGATTGGGAACAGCTGTAGCCTTTCGGCTTTTGCGGCGGCCCGCCTTTTTTAAAAACCGGCGGCTCGCCGTGAATTTTTCCTTTACAAGCCGAAAAAACTATGCTATAATACCCTTACGGCTGTATGGCCGCCGCCGGAGTTTTCCGGCGAATCATCCGCTCACTATGCTGAGGGAGTATGCCCGCTTTTCGGGAAATCACCTTTCCCCTCTGCTTGGTTTGCCGGAAATTTTGAATGAGGTGAAAGCAATGACGAAAGAAGAAAAGCAGGCTATCATGGCCGAATACGCCACACACGAAGGGGATACCGGCTCGCCGGAGGTACAGATTGCCCTCCTGACCAAGCGGATCAACGACCTGACCGAGCATCTGAAGGAGCACAACAAGGATCATCACTCCCGCCGCGGCCTTCTGAAAATGGTTGGTCACAGAAGAAATCTGCTGGCCTATCTGGCGAAGAATGATATTGAGCGGTATCGTTCGATCATCAAGCGTCTCGGTATTCGTAAGTAATTTTAAACGCAGGCAGTCGGGGCAAAAGCAGCGCGATATCCCGTCTGCCTGCTGTTTTTGTTTTGCGGCGCGTGCTTCGGCCTTGCGGCCGGCATCACCGCGGGCAAAACACAGCATTATCCATTAGCAGGGCGGCAAAGGCTTTAGCAGTGAATCGAACCTCCGGGGCGTGTTCCGGCGGCTGGATTTATTGCTAAACTTCGCAGCCCTGTTAAAATAAATTTTTAACGGAGGCTTATTTATGTACGAAGAATTTAGAACATTTGAAACCGAACTGGCCGGCCGTCCGCTGGTGATTGAAACCGGCAAGATGGGTCAGCTGGCAAGCGGCTCCTGCCTCGTCCGGTATGGCGAGACCAGCGTGTTCTGCGCCGCGACCATGGCGGCCAAGCCGCGCGACGGCATCGACTTTTTCCCGCTGTCGGTCGATGTGGAGGAAAAACTCTACTCGGTCGGCCGGATCCCCGGCTCCTTCACCCGGAGGGAGGGTCGCCCCACCGATAAGGCGATCCTGGCCTCCCGCCTGATTGACCGCCCGATCCGTCCGCTTTTCCCCAAGGATATGCGCAACGACGTCTCGGTTGTCTGCACCGTCATGTCGGTTGACCCCGACTGCTCGCCGGAGATTTCGGCCATGATCGGCACCTCGGTCGCGCTGTCCATCTCCAACATTCCGTGGGACGGTCCGATCTCGGGCTGCTCGGTCGGCTATGTGGATGGGGAGATTGTGATCAACCCGACCGCCGAGCAGGCCAAAAAGTCCAAGATGCAGGTGACCGTTGCCTCGACCGCCGACCTCGTCGCGATGATTGAGGCCGGGGCTGACCGCGTCTCGGATGAGGTTATGTTCGACGGCATCATGAAGGGTCACGCCGTCAACCAGCAGATGGTCGAATTCATCAAAGGAATTCAGGCCGAGATCGGCAAGGAAAAGATCGTGTTCGAGTCCAGCGACCCCTCGGAGGAGATGTACGAGGCGGTAAAGGAAATCGCGATCGAAAAGGTGCGCGCCGCCCTCGATACCGACGACAAGCGCGTGCGGGACGAGAACCTGAAGCCGGTGTACGAGGAGGTTCACGCCAAGCTGGATGAGGTCTATCCGGAGGAGATTTCCAAGCTGGATGACTGCCTCTACAAATTGCAGAAATATGTGGTTCGCCGCTGGCTGCTCGACGACGGCAAGCGTGTCGACGGCCGCGGACTGAATGATATCCGTCCTCTGTGGGCGGAGGTCGGCGTAATTCCCCGTGTGCACGGCTCCGGCCTTTTCGCCAGAGGGCAGACACAGGTGCTGACCATCGCCACCCTCGGCTCGATGCGGGACGCGCAGCTGCTGGACGGCATTGATGACGAGACCGAGAAGCGCTATATGCATCAGTACAACTTCCCCTCCTACTCTGTGGGAGAGACCCGGCCGTCCAGAGGACCCGGCCGCCGAGAGATTGGACACGGCGCACTGGCTGAGCGGGCGCTGCTGCCGGTCATCCCGAGCGTGGAGGAGTTCCCGTATTCCTTCCGCCTTGTGTCGGAGGTGCTCTCCTCCAACGGCTCGACCTCGCAGGGGTCGGTCTGCGGCTCGACTCTCGCGCTGATGGATGCCGGTGTGCCGATTAAGGAGCCGGTAGCCGGTATCTCCTGCGGCCTTGTGACCGAGGGCGACCGTTTCATCACGATGGTCGACATCCAGGGACTGGAGGATTTCTTCGGCGACATGGACTTCAAGGTTGCCGGCACGCATGAGGGGATCACGGCCATTCAGATGGATCTGAAGGTACACGGCCTCACCCCCGCGATCATCAAGGAAGCGCTTGAGAAAACCCACAAGGCTCGTGTGAAGATTCTGGATGAGGTTATGCTGAAGGCGATTCCGGCACCGCGCGAGCAGCTTTCCAAATATGCGCCCAAGATGCTGTCGACCAAGATCGACCCCGACAAGATTCGGGAGGTTATCGGTTCGGGCGGCAAGGTGATTCAGAAGATCTGCGCCGACTGCAATTGTAAGATTGACGTCGACGATGACGGCAACGTCTTTATTTCGGCGATTGATATTGACGACGCCAATCGCGCGCTGCAGATTGTCAACACCATCGCCAAGGATCCGGAGATCGGTGCGATCTATACCGGTAAGGTAACCCGCCTGATGTCCTTCGGCGCGTTTGTGGAGATTGCGCCGGGTAAGGAAGGCCTTGTCCACATCAGCAAGCTGGACGTCAAGCATACCGACCGGGTAGAGGATGTTGTGGCCGTCGGCGATGAGGTTATCGTCAAGGTTGTGGAGATTGACGATCAGGGTCGTCTCAACCTCAGCCGCCGCGACGCGCTGATTGAGGTAAAGGGCCTCGTTCCCGAGAACGATCTGTCGGAGGAGCCGCCCCGCCGTCCGCGTCCGAACGGTCAGCGTTCTGGAGGTCGTCCCGGCTTCCGCAACCGCAGATAAAACGTTTGGCGGTTTTAAATAAACCCTAAAAAAGCCGCAGCGCGGATCCTTTGCAAAGGGGATCGCCTGCGGCTTGACTTTTTTATAAAAGGATGGTCGGCGGCTTCAAAAATAAAGGCGGCCGGGACGAAAATTTGTCCTTTGCTTTTTTGGGGGAGGGCTTCGGCAGCGCTTTTGGCATTGCGAAAGCCGCGCGGCCGGCAACGCCGACGATTCTTTTGTTCCGCGCCCTTTGCGGAAAATAGAGGAAGGAAAGAAAAAACATGTCATTTCAGGATGCAAAACGCGTGGTGGTCAAGGTTGGAACCTCCACCCTTACATATGATAACGGCAAACCGAATTTACACCGGATCGAGCGCCTGGCCCGCGTGATCTCTGACCTCGGCAACAGCGGGAGAGAGGTTTTGCTGGTTTCCTCCGGGGCGATCGCGGTCGGGGTCAGCCGGCTGGGTTTGGACGGCCGCCCCTCCGATACCAAGGGGAAGCAGGCGGCGGCTGCCGTCGGACAGTGCGATTTGATGAGCCTTTATGACCGCGCCTTTTCGGAGTGCGGGTACGTTACGGCACAGATTCTGCTGGATCGGAGTGTGACCGGGGACGAGCGCCGGAAGCAGAATGTCATCAATACCTTTGACGCGCTGCTGCGGCTCGGCGCGATTCCCATCGTGAACGAGAACGACTCGACCTCCGTGGAGGAGATTGAGTTTGGCGATAACGACCGGCTTTCGGCGATTGTTGCGGTTCTGGCGGGTGCCGACGCGCTGGTCATGATGACCGACATCGACGGCTTGTACGACAGCAACCCGCGCGAAAACCCGGATGCCAAACGTATCCCGGTGGTGGAGGAGATTACCGACGACCTCCTGCACCGGGCGGGCGGGGCCGGCAGCACGCGCGGCACCGGCGGCATGCATACCAAGCTGGAGGGAGCGGCCTACGCCACGGCGGCGGGAATCGACGTCGCCATTGTCCGCGGGGATGAGGCGGACGTCCTCTACGACCTGATCGACGGAAAATCGGTCGGAACCTATTTCCCGGCCAAGCGGTAGGCCTTCTTTGAGAGGCGGCAAAGCCCGTTATATTTTAGAAAAATGCAGTGAAAGCAGGTGTTCCATAATGCTGGAAGATATGGGAAAACAGGCCAAGGCGGCGGCGCGGATTCTCGCCGTGGCCGGAACCGATCAGAAAAATCAGGCGCTGGCCGCAGTCGCGGCCGCTCTGCGTGCGCATACCGAGGAAATCCTCGCCGCCAATCGGGAGGATCTGGAAAACGGACGGCAGTCCGGCTTGGGAGAGGCGCTGCTCGACCGCCTGGCCTTGAGTGAGGCACGCATCGCCGGCATGGCCGACGGCATGCTGGAGGTGGCGGCTCTGCCCGACCCGATCGGCGTGATCGAGAGCGGCAGCACCCGGCCGAACGGCATGCAGGTGCTGAAGGTTCGGGTGCCGCTCGGCGTCATCGGCATTATTTTTGAGGCGCGCCCCAATGTAACGGCCGACGCCGCCGCCCTCTGCCTCAAATCGGGGAACGCGGTGATTCTCCGCGGCGGGAAGGAGGCCATCCATTCCAACCGTGCGATTGCCGCCGTGATGCGCCGCGCGGTCGAGTCGACCGGGCTTCCGGCCGACTGCATCCAGCTTGTGGAGGATACCTCCCGCGCGTCGGCCACCGCGCTGATGCGGCTGAACGGGTATCTCGATGTGCTGATTCCGCGCGGCGGCGCCGGCCTGATCAAGGCCACGGTGGAGAACGCCACTGTCCCGGTGATCGAAACCGGGACGGGCAACTGCCACGCCTTTGTGGACGCGAGCGCCGACCTTGCCATGGCGGCCGAGATTGTCTATAATGCAAAAACCTCCCGCCCGTCGGTCTGCAACGCGCTGGAAACGCTGCTTGTGCATAAGGACGTGGCGGAGGCCTTCCTGCCGCTTGTAAAGCGCCGCCTGGATGAAAAGCAGGTCGAGCTGCGCGGGTGCGAGCGTACGCGGGAGATTCTTGGCGACTGCGTCCTCCCGGCGAGCGAGTCCGACTATGCCACCGAGTTTTTGGATTATATCCTCGCCGTGCGGGTGGTCGACGATCTGGATGAGGCGATTGCGCACATTACCCGGTATTCAAGCGGCCACAGCGAGGTGATCATAACCGAAAGTCTCTCCAACGCGCGGCGCTTCGAGCAGGAGATTGACTCGGCCGCCGTCTATGTCAACGTGTCGACCCGGTTTACCGACGGCGGCATGTTCGGCTTCGGGGCGGAGATTGGCATCTCCACCCAAAAGCTGCACGCCCGCGGCCCGATGGGCGCCCCCCAGCTCACGAGCGAGAAATACATCATCCGCGGCAACGGCCAGGTGCGGTAGAGGCCGCCTCTTTCACATTCCGGATATACTATAAAGGCGGGCGCCTGTGGGCGGGCGAAGATTTCTTTTCCCTCCCCGACGGGTTCGGGGCGCCGGTGCCTTTGCCGCTTTTTGCGGCGATTAAAAATACGGCTGTAAGGCCTTTTTTCGTTTTCCGTTTGTGCCTTGCAGTACGGCAGAAAGGACGGTCGTAAAATATGAAGTTCGGATTGCAGATTGCACCGTACGTGCACAAATCCCACACCTTCACTCTCCATTGTCCTGGCTGCAAAAGGACGGCCGCCTTTCAGGTGGTGCGGCACGGGACGAGGCTGGAGCTGTCCGGCACGTCCGGTCTGCCCGGCCTCCCCGCGATGACGCTGCACCGGCACTATGACGCAGTTTGCAGCCACTGCGGCCGGCATTATCCCTTAAGCCGGGGGGAGGTTTCTCTCCTCCTTTCCAAGCGGCGGCAGGCTTATAAAGAGCGGTATTTTCTGACCCTGCCCCGCCGGAGGAAGGGGAGGCCGCAGTGAATCTTCAGGCTTTGCGCGATCTGCTGCTGTCGAAGGGCTTCCTTACGGCGGCCGGCGTGTATTTTGCGATCCTCTGGCTGCTGGCGATCGGCCTCACACTGCTGGACAAACGCCGGGCGAGGCGGGGCGGCCGCCGCGTGCGGGAGCGGACGCTGATGCTGCTCGGCCTTTTCGGAGGGGCGCTGCCGATGCTCTGCACCATGCGTGCCATCCGGCATAAGACCCTGCACAAAAAATTCATGATTGGCCTGCCGGTTTTTGTGGGACTGCACTGTATTTTGCTGATTGCGGCCTTTTGGGTATTGACAAATGGGCTGCCCGGGCATATAATATAGCAAAATTTAAAACAGTCTTCAGGGCGGGGTGCAATTCCCCACCGGCGGTGATACGGCGATTCTGCCGTTTTAAGTCCGCGAACCTTTTTTAAAAAGGCCGAACCGGTGTGATTCCGGTACCGACGGTACAGTCCGGATGAAAGAAGAGTTGTAAATAAAATCCGCCGCTTTTCGGCGCGCTTTATTCACGTCCTGTGCTTTTACAGGGCGTGTTTTTTGTTTGCAGCTTATCGCGAGAGGACGAAAGGAGTCAGTCTTATGCAAAAGAAAAGAACAGAGAAAATTGTGGCCGTCGCCGTGCTGTCAGCCGTCGCGCTTGTGCTCTATCTGCTGGAGTTTCCGCTGCTGCCGAACAATTATCTCAAGATGGATTTTTCCGACCTGCCGGCCCTGATCGGCGGCGTCCTCTACGGCCCGGTGGCCGGAATTCTGATTGAGCTGATCAAAAATTTGCTTGAGCTTTTGTTCAAGGGGATCGGCACAACCATGGGCTTTGGAAATTTTCAGAATTTCATCATCGGCTGCGCGTACGTCATCCCGGTGTCGCTCATCCTCCGCAAAAGTGGGAGCAGTGCAAAGGGCATCGCGGCGGCCTGCGCGGTTGGAGGCATCTGCCTGATCGCGGTCGGATTCCTCTCCAATTTGCTGATTGCGCCGCTTTATTTCCGCTTTTTTATCGGGCAGGAGCTGAGTATGGCCGGCGCCTATGCCGCGGCGGTGACCGCAACCCTCTTCAATCTGCTGAAAACGGCCATTCTGATGGCCTGCACCGTCCTGCTGGTCAAGCTGGCGATCCCGCCCCTCAAACACATTGTTGACAAAGCGTAAAATTGCTGGTACAATGATTATGTACATGAGGCATATTTCCACAAAATAATATATCCTTATCAAGAGTGGCGGAGGGAACAGGCCCCATGATGCCCGGCAACCTGACGTGTTCAAGGTGCCAAATCCTGCGGAAAATCCGGAAGATGAGGGAATCTCCAATGCGTCCGGGTTTTTCCGGGCGCATTTTTTACACAAACCCGCAAGACGCAAAGAGGAAAGAGAGGCTTTTTATATGGCAAGACATTTGTTTACATCCGAGTCGGTGACCGAGGGACATCCGGATAAAATCTGCGACCAGATTTCCGACGCGGTGCTGGATGAGATTCTGGCAAAGGATCCGATGGCCCGCGTCGCGTGCGAGACCTTCTGTACCACCGGCATGGTGACCGTGATGGGGGAGATATCGACCTCCTGCTATGTCGATATTCCGAAGATTGCCCGCCGCGTGATTAACGAGATCGGGTACAGCGATTTTACCCAGGGGTTCGATGGGAACACCTGCGCCGTGCTGACCGCGATCGATGAGCAGAGTCCGGACATTGCGCTGGGGGTCGACAATTCTCTGGAGGAGAAGGCGGCCGCCGGCGACACGCTGAATCAGAACGGCGCGGGAGATCAGGGTATGATGTTCGGCTATGCCTGCGACGAAACGCCCGAGCTGATGCCGCTGCCGATCTCACTGGCACATGCGCTGGCACGGCGTCTCACCGCCGTGCGGAAGGACGGCACGCTCGACTACCTCCGCCCGGACGGAAAAACTCAGGTCACGGTCGAGTATGACGGCGACCGGCCGGTGCGGATCGACGCGGTGGTTGTCTCGACCCAGCATCGGGAGGATATCGGCCTCGACCAGATTCGGGAGGATATCCTGCGTGAGGTTATCCAGCCGGTGCTCCCGTCCGGTATGCTGGACGCGGACACCCGCTATTACATCAATCCGACCGGCCGCTTTGTGGTCGGCGGACCGCAGGGAGATACCGGCCTGACCGGGCGGAAGATCATCGTGGATACCTACGGCGGCTATGCCCGGCACGGCGGCGGCGCTTTCTCGGGCAAGGACCCGACCAAGGTGGATCGCAGCGCCGCTTATGCCGCGCGGTATGTGGCGAAAAATATCGTGGCTGCCGGCCTGGCCCGCCGGTGCGAGGTGCAGCTGGCCTATGCCATCGGGGTGGCGCACCCGGTTTCGATCATGGTGGACACCTTCGGCACGGCCGCCCTGCCGGAGGAGCGCATCGCCGCCGCGGTGAGAGAGGTGTTCGACCTGCGTCCGTCGGCCATTATCCGGGATTTGGATTTGCGGCGGCCGATCTACCGGCCGCTGGCGGCCTATGGGCAGATGGGGCGTAATGACCTCGACCTCCTCTGGGAGCATACCGACCGGACGGAGGCACTGCTGGCCGCGGTGAAGTAACTCCGGCAAACCGGATGCAGTAAGCGTCCGGATAAAGTAAGAGAGTGGGTTAGGCCGGCGGGGGTTGAACCCCGTCGGCCCCCCAAAAGCCCGCCCTTCCGGCGGTTTGCCGGAGGAGGGCTTTCCCCGCAAAAAAACGCTATATGGAAGAATTCCATACAGCGTTTTTTTAAGGTTGCAAATGTAACCCACCCTGCCGTGGCCGGCGATTGATAACCTGCATGCAGCAGGTGGGTGCCCTCCCCACGGTTTCGCGCTCCCTTCTTCCGCAAAGCCTCCTGCAAGGGAGACTGCGGGAGGTCTGCAATCCCGCCGCGGGAGACCGGGCTCCCGATTGATATACTTGTAGGGTTATAATAGCCAGGGCACACGCACAGGGCAGGCCGAAAGGAGCGGCCGATCAGCTGACCGGCTCTTCCTCGTCAATTTCAAACAGATCCTGAAGCCGGCTGACAAAGGCGTCGGCGATGGTCTCATACTCGTCGTCATCGTCGATCTCCTCATAATATTCGCCGTCTTCATCCTCAAATACCTTGAGGATGACCAGCTCGCCGCTGTCATCCACCTTGTCCTCCGGCTTGTCAAAAACCGGAAGCAGGGCGAGGTAACGGCTCTCGTCGGTTTCGATTCCGTCAATAATTTCAAATGTATATTCCTTCCCATCCTCGTCGGACAGGGTGACAATATCCGGGTTGTACGCTTCGCTCATGCGGTTGATCACGCCTTTCTGCTTGGAGTGCATCGCTTTTTTGGGGTCCTATAAAAAAGAGTGGGCAAGCCGGCTTCGCCCGCGAAAGGCCGTGCCGTCCTCCACATTTTTTTAACCCGCAACATTTATATTGTACCCCAGATCGGTTCAATAGTCAATATGCGTTTTTCATATACTTTATATATAAATTTAGGTTTATTTTTTGCAAAA
>UQRS01000030.1 GCA_900543525.1 uncultured Oscillospiraceae bacterium | reverse complement strand
ACAATTTTCATGGATGTGTAAGATTTTTATATGCCATCTGGGGAGGAGGACGCCCCGCGCAGTCTGTATGGATGAAAGGGCCTTTTCGTTTTTGGCGCAAAGGAAAAGCCCCTCTCGAAATATCCGTGTTTTTAAAAAACAGATTTTTCGAGAGGGGGTTTGTTTTTTGTCCGACGGCCGCCGGTGCAGAGTGAGGGAAGCCTTTGCGGCAGTTTTTTATAAAGGACGGGGTGAGATTTTATTTTTCCTGCTTTTGCCGGCTTTTTAAAAATCGCACCATGGCGAGGCCGGCGGCCGCACCGTCTGCGACCGCTTTTGAAACCTGAAGAAGGCCGCCGACGCAATCCCCCGCCGCGAACAGGCCGGGGAGGTTGGTCTGCATATCCCCATCTACAACAAGCCGACCCCGCTCGGCCGCAAGGCCGAGCGTCCGGGCAAAGGCGGCGCTGTCGGCCGTGCCCTCCGCCACGAAGATGCCGTCGAGGGCGAGCGACTCCCCGTCGGAAAACACGACCCCCTCTACCCGCTCCTTGCCGAGGACGCGGGCGATCGGCCGGGAATCTACCCGGACCGTTTCGGGGAAGGCGGCCGTCAGCGACCGGCCGTTTTGCAGCAGGGTGACGCTTTCGGCCAGCGGGAGGAGCACCTCCGCCTCATGCAGGGCATACTCCCCGCTGCCGAGGATGGCCACCGCCTTTTTGCGATAGAAAAAGGCGTCGCAAACGGCGCAGTAGCTGACCCCGCTGCCCTCCAGCGTGGAAAGTCCGGGAATGTCGGGCGTTTTGCGTGCCGCCCCGGTGGCGAGAAGCAGCGCGTCGGCCGTGTGTTCCGTGCGGTCGGTGCGCACCCGGAACCGGCCGTCGTAGGAGACGCCGACCGCCTCCTCCGATACGACCGGGATGCCAAGCTCCCTTGCCGCCCGGATGCCGGCATCGAACAATTCTCCGCCCCCGACGCCGCCCGGAAAGCCGTAATAATTCTCAATCCGCGCCGCCTTTTGCAGCGCGCTGACCCCGTGGTGGAGGATGGTTGTCTCCACCCCGCTGCGCGCGGTATAAAGGGCGGCCGAAACGCCGGCCGGCCCCGCGCCGATAATCAGAATGTTGGCCATAAAATGAATCCCGCCTTTTTCGTTACGGTATTTTTTTGCTTGCAGGGGGTTCTCCGGAGTAGGACAGTATTATTAAGGCAAGCGTGCCGGCTGCCCTTTTTGTCCCTTTAAAAAACAGCTTTGCTTCCTTTGTTACCGCTGGTATCATAGCATATTTTTCGCCCGGGTGGAACCGTTTTTTTTGGAAAATTCCCCGGCAGAAAGGCGGCTTTCTCTGCGGTTGCCCCATTTTGGGCAACTGCGTGCCGGTTTCGCACCTATGGCATAAGTGCTTTCATAAAAAGGAGGAGCCTATGTGAGAAAACAGACCGCAAGCGGAAAGCTCTCCCCTCTGGAGGAGTCCTATAAGTGGGTTGCGCCGCCGGACGACCTGGATGAAGAGGAGCGGCAGGCGTGGGAGGCGTTTGTCGATCTTTTAAAAGACGGGACGCGTTACAAAAAGACGCCGGCCGACGCCGAGCTGATCCGGCAATACGTCCAGCACAAGGTCATGCGGGACCGCGCCTGGAAAGCGTGGTTGCAGAAGCCGGAGCGATATATTCGTATTGTCACCGGGCTTTGTGCCGATGGGGTCACGCCCAAAATCGTCGTCAAGGAGAACGAGCATTATCGTATCCTGATGGACTGCAACCGATACATTGAAAAGCTGTGGAATGATTTGAAGCTTTCGCCGGCCTTTCGGCCGTATTGATTTTTGCAAAAGGGGCAAAAAGCGCGCGGCCTTTTTTGAAAAATGCTCCCCTCCAAAAACAGAAAAATTTTACCCGAAAGGATGATTCCTTATGCAGGACGTTTCTTTATTTATTGAGCAGATCCCCCTGGAAAAGCTGACCCCCTATGCCAAAAACAGCAAGCTGCACACTCCGGCGCAGATTCGGCACATTGCAAACTCAATCGAAAAATTCGGCTTCAACGATCCGCTTGCGGTCTGCGGGCCGGAGAACACCGTGCTGGAGGGCAACGGCCGGATTGAGGCGGCGCGGCTTCTCGGATTCAAAACGCTGCCCTGCGTCCGGCTCGACCATCTGAGCCGGGAGGAGCAGCGCGCCTACATTATCGCGCACAATGCGCTGAATCTGGAAACCGGGTTTGATGAGGCTGTTTTGATGCAGGAGCTGGAGGAGCTGCGGCAGTTCCAGTTTGACGATTTCGGCTTGCAGACCGAAAAATATATCGCCGATCTGCATGATTTGCAGGAGCAGACGCTGCGCCCCTATCGGAAGGTGCATTACCTTGTCACGCTGGACATCAATCAGAATGACCGGGTTGTCGGCCTTCTCCGGCAGCTGGCGGAAATGGAGGGAATAGAGGTTGAATCTTCACTCGATACAGACGGATAACGCCCGTCTTGCCAATAAGATTGCCCTGCGCCGCCGTGCGACCGCCGACCTCGATCGCTTGCGGGTGCTTGATCTGTATGCGGGCAGAAACCTTCTCTGGAGCTATTTTGACAAGGAGAAATATTTTGGCGTCGACATTCAGCAGAACAAGGGACAGAACCTGACAGCCGACAGCCGCCGGATTGTGGAGACGCTCGATCTTTCGGCCTTCAACGTCATCGACTGCGACAGCTACGGCATTCCCTTCGACGTGCTGTATAAGCTGCTGCAAAACGATACCCTGCAGGATGGGACCGTGATTCTCTACACCGCCATCACCAACCGGCTGAGCGGCCTCAACCTCGGGTGCCTGCAAATGTTCGGCCTGCGGAAAATTTATGCCAAATGTCATGGACTAATTGCCTCTAAAGCACTGGACATGTTTTACGGAATGTTATATAATTGTGGTGTGCGAAGGGTGACGTATCTTGAAGTAAAAGCAAGCTTTATCAAACATTACGGTTACTTTGTTTATCACACGCCAAAAAAGCATGAAAAGACGTAAAAGAAAAGAGGCCTTTTAAAATGCCCGTGATTTATGAACCGAAGGGTAAGGCACGAGAGTACAGCCCCTATGCCTGCAATCTTTATATCGGCTGCTCCCACAGGTGCCAGTACTGCTATGCGCCGCATGCGCTCCAGCGCTCGGCGGAGAATTACTTTGGCCTGCCCGAGCCGCGCAAGGACGTCCTCCGCAATCTGGAGAAGGATTTGAGGGCGCGCCGCTACACCGAGCAGATTCTCCTCTCCTTCATCGGGGACGTGTACTGCGAAAACGCCGACCAGAGCTATACCACCCGGGCGGCGCTGCAGCTGCTTGACCAATACGGCGCGCCGGTCGCCATCCTCTCCAAAGGGGGAGAGCGGATGCTGCGCGACCTGGATGTTTTCCGCGGGTTCGGCAGCCGGCTTGCCGTCGGCAGCACCCTCACCTTTTTTGATGAGGGCAAGAGCCGCGAATGGGAATCGGGTGCGGCCTCTCCCGCAGAACGGATGGAGGTGCTCAAAACCCTGCATGAGGCGGGGGTGCGCACCTTTGCCAGCTTGGAGCCGGTGATCGAGCCGGATGAAAGCCTCCGCCTGATTGAAAAGACGCTGGAGGATGACAGCATCGACCACTATAAAATCGGCAAGCTGAACAACTACAAGGGGCTGGACCGCGGGGTCGACTGGCCCGGCTTTTTGCAGGAGGCGTTAAGGCTGCTGCGCCCGGCCGGCAAGCAGGTGTATATTAAAGAGAGCCTGCGGGAGGTTTCTCCCGATGTGCAGCTGCTTGCGGAGGAGATGGATCCCGAAAGGTACATTGTGCGTGCCGACCCGGATGAGGTGCTGGAGTGGATTCCGACCTACTGAGTTTACGCCAGACGCGGCCCTGCGCTTTGCAGCGGAGTTTTATTTAGAGGAAAAAACCGGGGGAAGATTTTAAAATCTTCCCCCGGTTTTTTCTGTCCACTATGGTGAGGCGCAAAGGCGGCCGCGCCGCGGCAGAGCGATTCTTACAGAAGCTTGAACTTCCCAATGACCGGAAGTCCCTCAGCCTTTCCGTTCAGGGCGTTATAGATGCCGATAATCATCATGCCGAAAACCAGCACGCCGGCCGCAAGGCTGACAAAGCCGGTGAGCAGGCTGCACAACCAGCCGAGGCCGAAGACCGAGCGGAAAATCA
This sequence comes from uncultured Oscillospiraceae bacterium, assembly GCA_900543525.1. GTDB lineage: Bacteria > Bacillota > Clostridia > Oscillospirales > Acutalibacteraceae > UQRS01. The sequence continues at coordinate 20,632 of UQRS01000030.1, read as the reverse complement.
ACCGAAGCAAAAAGAGCAGCAATTCCCGCGCGATGGATACGGCGGCGCTGAAAATCAGGAACAGCAGCCCCTGATTGGAATGAAAGCGGCAATATTTGGACTCCGGATGGAGCACCATCGGCAGAAAGAACAGAATCCAGAGATACGCCACGGCGCACACGCCTTTGTTGGCCGCAACATCGGCCGGATCAAAGCCGCTGTCGGCGGCCACAGAAGCGGTGGCAGGCGCCTCTCCTGTTCCGGGCGCAGAAGCAGCGGGAGAAGCCTCTCCCTCGCCGGGGGTCGAGACGGAGACAGGCGCGCCGCATCCCGGGCAGAAGCTGCTGTCATCCGACAAAGAATATCCGCACTTTTTGCAAAACATACAATTTCCTCCTTAAAATACCGGTTTTCCTGCTGCAGGGTCGCGGAGGGGAAAATACCTCCGGCAGACGGTGCAGGTAAAAAACAATTGTACCATCGCCGGCAGACGTGTTTGCCCTTGTCAACCGATAGTACCGATTATGCAGTCAGTATAGCATATGCGGTATGATTTTGCCACAGTTTTTTGGAGGTTGTTTTCTGCTTTCGCCGCGGGGAGGAGAGCGCCGGGCGATTTGCCGCCGTCCGCCGGCGTATCATCTCCATCCGGCCACGCAAAATAAAGGGAGAGTGGGCGGCGGCTTCCCATCCGGCTTCGACCGGGCTTGTCTGGCTTCCGTCCGATCTTGCCCGGCTTTTGCACGCGCCTCCGGAAAGAAATGTTAAAAATCTTTGAAATCTATGGTGCGGGGGAGAAAAATATGTTATACTAATAAAGTATATATACACTGCGGCTTTATACGTGCTGTGAAACGCCCTGTAAAGCGTTTTGCGCCGGCTTTGTTCTTTCTGTTTATTTGTCGGGAATGCAGATCGTTTTTGGCACGGCGTCCCCGGAAAACAGGTATACAAAGTGCTTTCAGTTTTTATTTTAAAGGAGCGATTGCTTTGAACCAGACCGTCACTCTTGCAAGCGGTGTGCAGGGGCTTTACATCCCCTCCGCCCGGTTCAAGACCACCCGTATATCGGTCAGCTTCTTCCTGCCCCTCGAGCGGGAGACCATCTCGGCCAACACCCTGCTGCCGGCCATGCTGACCACCTCCTCTGCCGAGTATCCCGACTACCGTTCGCTGCAAACGAGGTTGTCCGGCCTCTACGGCGCGTCGCTCGGCACCTCCTCCGGCAAGGTGGGGGACGCGCAGATTCTGACCCTGACCCTGACGGCGCTGGACGACCGCTTCGTGCCGGAGGGGAAAATCGCCGCCGACTGCGCCGCGCTGCTGGCGGGTATGATCTTCCGCCCCAATCTGGATGAGAACGGCCGCTTCAAGCAGTCCGACCTCGACCGGGAGAAGCGGCTGCTTCTCGAAACCATCGAGAGCGAGCTGAATGACAAGCGCCTTTATGCCCTGAATCGGGCGGAAGCGGTGCTGTTTGAAAATGAGGTTTATGGCCTTCCGCAGTACGGCACGGCCGAAGGGGCGGCCGCTCTGACCTGCGACGATCTTCTCGCCGCATGGCGCCGCGCGCTGGAGGAGGCGCAGGTTCGCGTCACGGTGGTTTCGAGCTGCTCGCCCGACGATATTTTTGCCGTGTTCGGCGACGCCTTCTCGGCCAGAGAGCGCCGCCCCGCTGCCCTTCGGGTGTTTGGCGCGCTGGCGCCGGTTTCCGCTCCCCGCCGCGTCGTGGAGGAGATGGAGGTTGCCCAGGGCAAGCTGGTTATGGCCTTCCATACCGGGGTGACCGGCAGCGTGCTCGAGACGGCCGCATTTTCGGTGATGTGCGACCTGTTTGGCGGCGGCCCCTACTCCCGCCTTTTCACCAACGTGCGGGAGAAGCTGAGCCTTTGCTACTACTGCGCCGCCCGCTCCAACCGGTTCAAGGGGATTCTTTTAGTTGACTCGGGCGTGGAGAAGCAGAATGCCGCGGCCGCCGAGCGGGAGATTCTGGCTCAGCTGGCCGTCATGCAGGAGGGCGGGTTCGACGACAGCGAGCTGGCGGCCTCCATCCTCTCCAAATCCGATCGAATCCGGAGCATGTTCGATTCCCAGCGGGAGACCGAGAGCTTTTATATATCGCAGATTTTTGATGATCGCCCCTGCACGGCGGAGGAGCTTTTGGCCGCCGTTTCCGCCGTCACGCGGGAGGATGTTGTGAAAGCCGCCCGGTCGGTCAAACCGGCGCTGACCTATCTGCTTTCCCCGAAGGAGGCTGCTGACCATGAATAAAACCGTCATCGAAAACGCCGCCATCGGCGAAAAATATATCTATGCCGAGCACGAGAGCGGCCTTAAAATCTACATCTGCCCGAAGGAGGCCTACACCTCCGCCTATGCCATGTTCGGCACCCGGTACGGCTCGATCGACACCAAGTTTGCGGTCGACGGCGGCCGTATGGAGGAGGTGCCGGCCGGCATCGCCCACTTCCTCGAGCACAAGCTGTTCGAGAGTGAGGACGGCGACGCCTTTACCCGGTATGCAAAAACCGGCGCGTCGGCCAACGCCTACACCTCCTTTGACCGAACCTGCTACCTTTTCTCCTGCTCCGACCGTTTTGAGGAGAGCTTTGACATCCTGCTGGATTTTGTTCAGTCGCCCTATTTCACCAAGGAGACGGTCGATAAGGAGCAGGGCATCATCGGGCAGGAAATCCGGATGTACGACGACAGCCCCTCCTGGCGGGTGCTGTTCAATATGCTGGAGGCCATGTTCCAGAATCACCCGGTCAAAATCGACATTGCCGGCACGGTTGAGTCGATTGCGGAGATTGACGCCGACCTCTTGTACCGCTGCTACAACGCCTTCTACAACCTCGGCAACATGTTCATCTGCGTCGCCGGAAAGGTCGACCCCGATCGCCTGCTCGAGCAGATTGAAAAGAGGCTGAAGCCGGTGCACCCGGTCAGGGTCGAGCGCGGCCGGTTTGAGGAGAAGGACGGGGTGCTCCGGCCTTACGTTTCCCAGAGCTTTGCTGTCAGTGTGCCGCTCTTCTGCCTCGGCTTTAAGGAGAAGTGCGAGCGCCCCGAGCGCAGTCTCAAGGAGATTCTCTCGACCGAAATTCTGCTGGAGCTTCTGATCGGGCCGACCTCTTCGCTGTACGAGCGATTGATTGAGGAGGGGGCGCTCAACGCCAACTTCGATACCGAGTATTTCAACGGCTACGGCTATGCCGTTCCCCTGCTTTCGGGGGAGTCGACCCGGCCGGAGGCAGTGCGGGACGCCGTGTTTGCCGAGATTGACCGCCTACGCCGGGAGGGGCTTGACCCCGCCTTGTTTGAGGCCGCCCGCCGCGCCAAGTATGGCCGCAGCGTCATGCAGTTCAACAACGTCGAGCGTATCGCCTCCGGCATGGTGGAGGCGGCTATGACCGGCACAGGGCTGTTCGACGACCTTGCAATTCTGCAGGCGCTGACATTAGAGGATGTCGCCGCCCGGCTGGAAACCTTAAAGGCGGAGAATGCCGTCCTCTCGGTCGTGTCCGGGACGGGTGCGAAATAACCCCTGGTATCGCGATTCCTGATTTCAATAAAACGGAGGTTTCTGCAGTATGGACACTACCTATCACGTCACCCTTTTCGGGCTGGAGATGGATATTGACCGGGTGGCCTTCACCCTCCCGTTTGGGGAGAACGGCTGGCCGATTTACTGGTACGGGATCCTGATTTCGCTCGGCTTTTTGCTGGCGCTGATTTACGCCTTCCGCAATACAAAGCGGTTCGGCATTGACAACGACCGGCTGATCGACTGCATACTTGTGACGACGCCGCTCGCGATCCTGGGGGCCAGGGCCTACTATCTGCTGTTTGACGGCGGCGGAATCCAGGGCTTTAAAAAATTTTTCAGCATCCATGACGGCGGGCTGGCAATCTATGGCGGGGTGATTACCGCCGTGGCGGTCGGCGCGCTGATGTGTAAAATCCGCCGGGTGAAGATTGCCGATGTTCTCGACCTTACCGCGCTCGGCTTTCTGATCGGACAGGCCGTCGGCCGCTGGGGCAACTTCTTTAATCAGGAGGCGTTCGGCCGCTATGTGCAGGGCAGTCATCTTCCCGACTGGTGGGGCATGACGAGCGAGGCGGTCGCCGACTTTTATTTCGACGGAGTCATGGTGCACCCCTGCTTTTTGTATGAGTCTATCTGGTGTCTGCTCGGCTTTATCCTGCTGCATATCCTCAGCCGCCACCGCAAGTTCTCCGGCCAGATTGCGCTGGGGTACGGCGTATGGTACGGCGTCGGCCGCTTCTTTATCGAGGGGCTGCGCACCGACAGCCTGTACATAGGCAGCCTGCGCGTTTCGCAGCTGGTGTCGGCGCTGGCCGTTGTGGTTTGCGCCACGCTGCTGATCGTCCTTTCGGTGCGCCGGAAGAAGGCCGCGATCCCGAGCGACTACACGCCGCTTTTCACTGCGGAGATGGAGGGCACCGCCGCCGCTGCCGAGGCGCGAAGGGCCGCCGAGGCGCAGGAGAACGGGGATCTTGCCGAAACGCAGGAAACCGGAGAATCTGCCGAAGCGCCGAAAACCGAAATGCAGGATGAAACGGCCGCGCCCTCCGACCCTCCGGAGGGAATTTCTGCCGCCGAAGAGGCGGAGGAAACCGGAGCGGCCGGTGCAGACGGCACAGATGAGGAGATTTCTGCCGACGCGTCCGACGGCCAGACGCCTGCGGAAAAGGCATAAGGAAGGGGAAAGAGATATGGCAACGATTATAGATGGAAAGGCCGTCTCGGCCGCGGTAAAGGCGCGCATCGCGAAGGAGACCGAGGCGCTGATCAAGGCCGGCGGCGTTCAGCCGGGTCTTGCGGTCATCATTGTGGGGGACGACAGCGCCTCCCGCGTGTATGTAAATAATAAGAAAAAGGCCTGCGCCGAGGTTGGGTTTTATTCCGAAGAGCATGCCCTGCCGGCCGATACGAGTATGGAGGAGCTGCTGGCGCTGATCGAGCGGCTGAACCGGGACGACCGGATTCACGGCATCCTCTGTCAGCTGCCGCTGCCCGCCCATCTGGATGAGGAGCGGGTGCTGAAAACCATTTCTCCGGAGAAGGATGTCGACGCCTTTCATCCGGTCAATGTCGGCCGGATCATGATCGGGGATTATCATTTTCTCCCCTGCACGCCGGCCGGCATCATGGAGCTGCTGGCCGCCGCGAATGTGGAGATTGAGGGGAAAAGCTGCGTGGTGATCGGCCGCTCCAACATTGTCGGCAAGCCGATGGCTATGCTGATGCTGCATAAGAATGCCACGGTCACCATCTGCCACAGCCGGACGAAAAACCTTGCGGAGGTTTGCCGCAGGGCCGATATTCTGATTGTCGCGATCGGCAAGCCGAAATTTGTCGGGCCGGATATGGTAAAGCCCGGGGCGGTCGTCATCGACGTCGGCATGGATCGGGATGAGAACGGCAAGCTTTGCGGCGACGTCGATTTTGCCGCGGTGGAGCCGGTTGCCTCTGCGATTACGCCGGTGCCGGGCGGCGTCGGCCCGATGACCATCGCCATGCTGATGCAGAATACGCTGACCGCTGCCCGGCTCTCCCTTTGAAAACGGCCGGCGTGCGGTTTGAACCGCACGTGTCGGGACGGCGAAAGGGAATGCCCTGCGGGGCGGGAGGCCTTCTGCCCGGGCTGTCTTTTTACAGTAAATCCATGAAGAAGGATGGGGTGTCGCTTTGTACGGAAAACGAATGATCGCCGCGCTGCTGGTCTGTCTGCTTTTGTTTTGCTGGACGCTGTCCGCCTCGGCGGCGGGGGTTACCGCGGATGGAGGCAATGTCCGCCTGACTCTGCCGGATAAATATACGGTGGTGGAAAATACGGCGGCCAGCATCTCCGAGCATGCCAGCTTTATCGGCACGCTCGGCCACTCGACCGACAGCTTCTCCTCGTATTTGAAGGAGGCCGGCATTCTCCTCTTTGCGGCGACGGCCGACAACACCTCCCAGGTTCAGGTGAAAAGCTGGACGACGGATTTTTCCGAAAAGCTGGGGAATCTCGCCCTCTTCTCGGACGATGAGGAATCGCTGAACAAGGCCGCCGAGAGCCTTGTAACCGAGAGCGAGGGGGAGCAGGTGAAGGGCATCAGCCGGGTTGCAAAATCGGACGGCACCCTCAGCCTGCGGATTGAGAAGCTGGTCTCGGCCGAGCGGGATTTCTCCTACCTTCAGTATGTGACCATCCTGGACGGCCGGTATTACGCGCTGGTTTACTACAACTTCGGGGGGGAGCTTACCGACGCCCAGCGCAGTGAGGCGGAGGCGATATTTTCCTCCCTCTCCATCACGCAGAAGAACACGGTTTCGATCGGGGGAGGCAATCTCCTCGGAACGGTGCTGCTGTGGGCGGCCATTGGAATTCTGGCGATTTTCTCGGTGGTTCTGGCGGTTTCTCTGATACGGGATTTCCGCATACGCCGGATGGAGCGCGCAAGGACGGGCGAGAAAATTCAGCGCCGCAAATTTTAAAGCACGGCTCAAACCGGTTGTACAAAAACCGGATTTGAGCCGCATTTTATGTGCGGCCGCCCGCGCGGCGGTAAAACCTGCGGCCGGTTCTCCTGCCCGTGGGGCGCTGCGGCCGGGCGGCAGACTCTATACATAATAAAGAAAGATAAAGCATGTCCAAAAAGGAAATTTTCAAAAGATACAGCCTGTTTGTCATCGGGCTGTTTTTCTCTGCCATGGGGGTGGCGCTGACCAAGCACGGCGAGCTCGGCGTTTCGCCGATTTCCTCGGTGGCCAACGTCATGAGCTGCCGGATGGAGGGGCTCAGTCTGGGCGGCTGGCTGATTATCTGGAACTGTGTTCTGGTTCTGGGGCAGATTTTGATTTTGCGAAGGAACTTTCAGCCTATACAGCTTTTGCAGATACCGCTCTCCTTCCTGTTCGGATATTTTACCGATTTTGGAAGCTGGTGCGTCGAATTTATCCCTGCCTCCTCCTACATTGTGCGGTTGGTGCTGGTGCTGTCGGGTGTGGTTGTCCTCGGCTTCGGCATCGCGCTGGCGGTGATTGCCAACGTCATCATGAATTCCGGCGAAGCGTTTGTAAAGGCCATAGCCGATACGCTGAACAAAAATTTCGGCAACGTCAAGATCGGCTTTGACATCGTCTGTGTTTTGCTTGCGATTCTGCTTTCGCTTTTGTTTTTGATTTTACCATCGTCGGCACAAGGGAGGGCACGGTGATTTCCGCCCTGCTGACGGGGGTAGTTGTCATATTTTTTACAAAATTTCTGGCCGCTCCGCTGTCCGGCCTCCCCACAGCCTGAGGCTGGATTTGCGCAAAAAAGCAGAAAAGCCCTTTGGCCTCCCCCTGCGCCGCAGGGAAGGAAGAGCCGAAGGGCTTTTGTTTTATCCGAAGCTTTAAAGGTCAAAGGAAGAGTCAGGCCTGTTTTTGCGCCAGGCCGTGCGCCTGCTTGCCGCTCATATACTGGATGTCGAGCGCCAGCATGCAAAGGCCCGCCATTCCGGAATCTATCGCGGCGCGGCGTGCCTCTTCCTCGATTTTCGGGGCGTATTTGGCGGTCAGCTTTTCGATGGCGGCGCGTTTTTCCTCCGTCTCCCCCAATATGCGAACCTTGCCGAAGACGATCGCGCTGCGGTAGAGGCTGGTATACTTCTCGGGGACGATTCTATCCTGCGCGATCACGCAGAAGGAGGCTTTGGGGTTTCTGCGGACGGCATCAATCTTGTGCCCCTCTTTGCCGCAGTGGAAGTAAATTTTGTCGCCGTCGAACACAAAATTGAGCGGCAGGGCATAGGGGTACCCGTCGTCCCCCTCCACCGCCAGCACGCCGGAGGTCGCAGCCTCCAGCACCGCCGCGCAAAGCGATTCCGGCAGGGCTTGTCCTTTTCTTCGCATTTGTCTGAACATTTTTAAATTCCCTCTTCCTTTTGATAAAACGGGTTTATTTATTCCGCAATCCGGGTGAAGCGGGGAAAGGCCTTTCCGTCCCGCTCTACGCGTTCATTCCACATGGAGGCCGGGCGCACCCATACCTCCTTCGCGCCGTACAGCGCACGATAGACCACCATTTCCTCCAGCGTTTCGGAATGCCGGGCAAGGCAGAGAACTTCATACTCTCCGCCCTTGAAGTGCCGGTATCTGCCGGGGAGAATTTTTTCCATGGCAGGAAGCCTCCTTTTTTATCGGCTTGCTTTTCGCCGAATATTTTTAACGTAAAAGCGGGCAGAGGCCGCATACCGGCTCTGCCCGCTTTTTTAAATTATTCTTCTGTCTGCTTTTTCATCCCGAACAGTAACCGAAGTACGCCGCGGAAGATTTTCGGACTCTTTACAACAACAATCTGCATAAAAAAGCCTCCTTCACAAAATCAGCAGTTCAGGCAGGAAATTCCCAGCAGGATCACGGCGATGCTGAGCACCGCGATGGTCAGGCCGCTGGGGCAGCAGCAGGCCAGTAGAAATCCCACTCCGAACGCCACCGCAAAGGAACCGCGATTTTTTCTGTGACGCATAAGCCGTACCGCCTTTCCCCTCTACTTAATACAGCATATGCGGAAGGGGAAATTTGGTTACAGCTCGATTCTTCCGGCGTCGTAGTCGGCGGTGAAATCGTCGAAAATCTCCACCGCCATACGAACCAGCTCGGCACAGGGGCGCTTTTTAAAATATTCCGGCGTGCGGGCGTCGGGCAGAGGCTTCTGCCTTTTCTCCGAAAGGCCGAGCAGCTCCCGACAGATGATCGAGCCGTTTTCCCGTTCGAACCGGCGGGCCAGTTCCTGTATGATCGCGTAGTGGAGGCGCTTTGCCTCCCGGTCGGAGGGGGCATAGCCGCCGTACCGCAAGCCGGCTGCCATGAACATCCCCGAAACGGCGCCGCACACCTCCCGCAGGCGCCCCATCCCCCCGCCGAAGGAGGAGGAGATCGCCAGCGCCGTCTTCTGGTCGAGGCCGGCGTCCTCACTCAGCACGACAAAGACGGCCTGCGCGCAGTTGAGTCCGCTACGGAAAAGCTCTTCCGCCCGCAGTGCGCGGGCATTCTGCATTTTCTCCATACCCGATTATTGCTCCAGTCGGTCGGCCGCGTCGTCCAGGCAGTGGGAGACGAAACGCTCGAACTCACCCTTGTCGCCCAGCTCGGCCAGCGTGGGGTTGATCGGCATCCGGCCAAGCAGCGGCACACCCAGCTCCTTGGCGGTTTCCTCTACCCGGCTCCGGCCGAAGATGTGGATCTTCTTTCCGCAGTCGGGGCATTCGACATAGCTCATATTCTCCACAATGCCGAGGACCGGAATATCCATCTGCCGCGCCATGTTGTAGGCCTTCTTGACGATCATGGAGACGAGATCCTGTGGCGAGGTCACGATGACAATGCCGTCGATCGGGATGGATTGAAAAACGGTCAGCGGAACATCTCCGGTTCCGGGCGGCATGTCAATGAAGAGGAAGTCGAGATCGCCCCAGACGACGTCGGTCCAGAACTGCTTGACCACGCCGCCGATGACCGGCCCGCGCCAGATCACCGGGCTGTCGGGCTTGTCCAGCATGAGGTTGATCGACATGATCTTGATGTCATTGTGGCTGCTTTCGGGATAGATATTCTCCCCGTCCGATTTGGCCTTGGTATGAATGCCGAACAGCTTCGGAATCGAGGGGCCGGTGATGTCGGCGTCCAGAATGCCGACGTTGTACCCCTTCCGGTTTTCCAGCACCGCCAGCATGGAGGTCACGGTCGATTTTCCCACGCCGCCCTTTCCGCTGACAACGCCGATGATGCGTTTGACCGCGCTGCCGGGATTGGCCGGCTCCAAAAAGTCCGCCTTGGTATGCGGCGCTTTGGCGCAGCCTTCGCAATTGCCGCTGCAGCCGGATTCACTACATTTTCTTTCTTCTGCCATTTGTGCTTTCCTTTCCTTTCTTTTAAGGCGGCCGGGCGGCCGAAACCTTATCCGGTTGTACGGTTGTACGATTGTCCGGCTGCCCGGCTGTTTTTATTTCAAAAGAGCTTCTTACTCCAAATCCACGTCATAGGTAATGATGCAAAAGTAGGTGGGGTCAATCGCCTTGGCCACCGCGTCGACCGCGCTGCCGATTTCCGCCCGGGTTTTCGGATAGCCGACCGGCAGCACCAGATCAAAGATCAGGTTGCTGCGCTGCTCCCCCTTCACCATGCGGAAATCGTGGATGGAGAGCCGCTCATCTATCCCCCGCACACCCTGCAAAAGCTGTGTGTGGACGCGGTTGACCTCCTCATCATTTGTGGCGATCGGGTCCATGTGAATCAGCATCTGGAGATGCAGCGCCTCCCCGACCTCCTTTTCGCAGGCGTCGATTTCCTCATGACAGCGGACGATGTCGATGTCGGCCGGCACCTCCACATGGGCGGAGGCAAAAATCCTCCCCGGGCCGTAGTTGTGGACGATCAGGTCGTGAATGCCCACGAAATCTTTGTGAGAGAGAACCATCTCTTTAATCTCCCGCACCAGCTCGGGGGAGGGCGGGGTGCCGAGCAGGGGATTCATGGTGTCCCTGGCCGTGCCGATCCCGTTATAGAGGATAAAACCCGCCACCAGAATACCGGCCCAGGCGTCGATATTCACCGAGGTGAGGGCGCTTATAACCGTTGCGAGGATAACCGCCGTGGTGGCGACGCAGTCACTCAGGCTGTCGGTCGCCGTCGCGCGCAAAGCGGAGGAGTCGATCCGGCGTCCCAAACTGCGGTTGAAAAAGAACATCCATAATTTCACGGCGACCGACAGCACCAGCCCTAAAACAATCGGCAGGCTGAGGCTTAGCGTGTCGGGATGGAAGATTTTCTCCGCCGAGCTTTTGAAAAGCTCGAACCCGACCAGAATAATGATGACCGAGACGATAAAGCCCGACATATACTCCATCCGGCCGTGGCCGAAGGGATGCTCGGGGTCGGCCGGCTTGCAGGACAGCTTGAAGCCGAGCAGCACCACAAGGGAGGAGCCCATGTCCGACAGGTTGTTGAAGGCGTCGGCCAGAATGGCCACGCTGCCGGACATCAGTCCGATCACCAACTTCATGCAAAACAGAAAAATATTGCAGAGAATCCCGACCACGCAGCCGAGGCTGCCGTAGCGATCCCGTACCGCCCGGTCAGAGGTGTTCTGGTAATCCTTTACAAAATGCCGGATTAAAAAATCGGTCAAACTTACACCTTCCCTAAACATATTGTATTGATCCGAAGCGTGCAAAACGAGGACGGGCGGCGCTTTTTTCGGTTGACCGGCGCCTCTTACTGTCCCTTGGCGCCCTTCGCCCCGCCGAGGCCTCCGGCGCTTTCCAGCAGGTTGGTGTCAATCGTGAACATCAGGTTTTTCCGCCGCCGCTCCCGATTGAAGCCGAGATCAAGTATCCGGTCGAGCAGTTCTTTATAAGAAAGGCCGGACGCCTCCCACAAATAGAAGGCAAGAGAGCCGGGGATGGTGTTGATCTCATTTACATATACCCGGTCGTTGTCGGCCGTATCCATCAGAAAATCAATCCGCACAACGCCGGAGCAGCCGAGCGAACGGAAGGTGCGAACGGCCAGATCCTGAATCTCGGCCGTCTTTTCGGGGGAGAGGTCGGCCGGCAACTTCCGCTGGAGGGAGGACATTCCCTTGGAGGGGGCGCCTGCCGTTTTGCCCGACTTTCCGCCGCTGAGGTATTTGTCCTTGTAAGAGAGAATCTCGTCATGCATCACCGGTTCCTCCAGTACGGAGGCGGCGCAGGCGTCCCGGTCGCCGAGCACCGAGCAGTTGATCTCCCGCAGATGGGTGATCGCCCGTTCGGCCAGCACCGTATCGGTGAAGGAGAAGGCAAGCTCCATCGCCTCCTCCAGATCGGCAGGGGTATCGACCTTGCTTATGCCGACGCTGGAGCCGAGGTTGACCGGCTTGATGATGGCCGGGTAGCCGACCCCCTCCCGGATGCAGGCGAGGACGGTCTCCCGCTTCTCCAGCCACATGAGGGAGGTGATGGTGGCCGCCGGAAGCACCGGCAGGTCGTCGGCCGCAATCGTGCGCTTAAAGACATTCTTATCCATGCCGACGGCTGCCGACAGCACGTCGCACCCGGCATAGGGAAGCCCCAGCATCTCGAAATAACCCGAGAGGCTGCCGTCCTCACAATTCGTGCCGTGCACAACCGGCAGTGCAATGTCGACGGCGACTGCCTCCTCTTTTTTAAAGAGGCCGGCCGCTCGGCTTTTCATAAAGACCCGGTCATTCTCCCGGCAGAACCAGACCCGCTTGCAGCTTTGATACAGCGCCGGAATGTTCTTGTAGGACGCAATGTCAAAGAGGGCGTCGCCGCAGAGCATATCGCCGTTTTTGGCGACATAGATGGGCAGGACGGTGTATTTCTCCCGGTCGAGGGAGTGCATGGCCTGCACGCCCGAGATGATGGAAACCTCATGCTCGACCGAAGAACAGCCGAAAAAGACCGCTACTGTAATTTTCATTGTTTCACCATGCCTTTGGCTTGTTTTGCAAAGGCTCCCTTTCATCGTGTTTTAAAAAAATTGCCGCCTTACCCGGCGTAATTGTCGGGCAGGTCATTTTCAAACAGTACCACGCAGTCGGCCTTGATAATCCCCTGCATCAGCTGCATAGCCTCCTGAAACGAGCGGACAATATGCAGGTTGCTCTGGTCAAAGGCGGTTTGCCGCACGGCGTCGGCCATCGGCACAGCCCGCTTTTCCCCGACCAGGATGATGATGTCGCAAACCTGTGCCGCCGCGCGGCCGAGGGCGAAGTTGCATTCGTACTCCTTTTCTCCCAGCTCGACGAGGCCGGGGGTGACAATGACCTTCCGCATCCCGTCAAAGTGAGAAAGCACCCGCACCGCCTCGAGGCAGCCCTCCGGATTGGCGTTGTAGGCGTCGTCGATCAGCACTGCGCCGCCGATGAAGCGCTTGAGCTCCAGACGGTGGCTGACCGGGTTCAGCGCACGGACGGCCGAGCGGATCTGCAGATCGCTCAGTCCCAGCCGGAGGCCGACCGCCGCCGCCGCCGTAATGTTCAGCACATTGTGGCCGCCCAGCATTTTGGCCGAAACCGGAATCCGGCGGCCCTCTCCCACAATATCAAAGGCAGAGCCGTGCGGGCTGTATACGACGTTTTCGGCGTGAAAATCAGCCGAAACCTCCCGCCCGTAGGTCACGGCGGTCGGATAATCGGCCGCCTTTTTTTGCAGGAAGGCGTTCTCGATATTTAAGAATACAGCGCCTCCCTTGGCGCTGACCCAGTCGGCCAGCTCCAGCTTGGTGCGCAGGACATTCTCCACCGAGCCGAAGGTGTCGAGGTGCTGCGGCCCGATCGAGGTTATGATAGCCATGTCGGGGTCGGCAATCTCGCAAATCTCCCGAATGTCGCCGACATTTTTTGCGCCCATCTCGACGACGAAAACCTGCGTCGTCGGACGAAGCTGCTCCCGCACGGTGCGGACGACCCCCATGGGGGTGTTGAAGCTGCCGGGCGTGATCAGGACATTGTATTTTTCACTGAGGATGCGGCCGACCGCGTGTTTGGTACTGGTTTTGCCGTAGCTGCCGGTCACGCCGATCACGGTAAGCCCCGGGTGAGACTGCAAAATCCGTTTGGCGTCCCGGATATAATAGCGCTGCACGCCCTTTTCTACGGGCGCGTTGATCGTCCGGGCAAGCAGCGCCAGCAGGGGCGTTGCCGCCGACAGGAAAAAGAGGATGCACAGTCCCATCTTCGGCCAGAAATTCGCTAAAAGGAGCAGCAGCCCCAGCAGCACAGCCGCCGTGACGTACAGCCGTTTGATCCGGGCGGTGAAAACTATTTTTTTGATCGAATGGCGATAGTCGTAGACGGCCGCCGCAATCCGGACACTGCCCCCCAGCAGAGAGAGGATCAGCGCAACCCATCCGCTCCAATCGAGGAGGACGCAGAACGCCAGCAGCACAGAAAACAGCACTGAGCAGGCGCTGCGCAGCCGAAAGGCGGTTTTCAGCCAGCCAAAATACCGCGACGGGTAGTAGGAGTTGAGCTGCAGCATGTGCAGCTGGCGGGTCAAGGCAAAAAGACTCGCGACAAGGACTGCCGCGGCCGATAAATTCAGCAGGATACCCATGAAACATCCTCCGCGAAATGAATTTCAAAAATCAGCCAAGAAAGCTGTGCAAAATGGCATAGACCTCGTACGGCCGGTCGATAAAGGAGAAATGCCCCGCTCCCTGAATGACGCAGAGGCCGGCGTCGGGGATGAGCGCTTCTATTTTTTTGGCGTCCTCGACCGGCGTGGCGGTGTCGTTCTCCCCGTAAATGAGGAGGGTGGGCGCCTTGATCTGCGGCATGTGGCAGGTTAAATCTTCATTCACCACACGTACCAGCGTTTGGCGCAGCACCTCCGGCGCGCTGTTGTAGTCGGCCGAGCCGAAGTGCGCCCTGGCCGCGGCGAGCAGATTCCCGCTGTATTTACGGATGCCGGGCAGCGAGAGCGCGCCCTTCACCAGCTTGAAAGTTCGCACCCGCAGCTTTGTTTTCGCCGACTGCTTCGGGCGGACACCGGCGGCGTCGATCAAAACGATCTTTTCGGGAGAGACCCGGCCGGTGCCGGCCAGCTTGACGATCACCCGTCCGCCGAAGGAGTGCCCGATCAGAATCGGGTTCAGAGCGCCGACCGCCTGCATAAAATGCAGGGTGAAGGCAGCGTATCGCTCTACATCCCACGCCTCTGGCGGGAGGTCGCTCTCCCCAAAGCCGGGGAGGTCGGGGGCAATCACCCGGTATTTTCCACACAGTTCGGCCATGATGCCGCGCCATGCCGCGCAGGAGGAGCCCCATCCATGCAAAAGCAAGAGGGCAGGACCACTGCCCTCCTCCACATAATGTATATTCAGGTTGTCAACCGTACAGTTCATAAAACAAACTCCCATCCCTTCGGAGGAACAGTTCGGGAATCCCCTTTTGTTTGAGTATACGTTCCCCCGGCCGGAGATAGTATTTTTTTCTTGTTCGCCGGAAAATGACTATTTCTGAATCTTCATCGAAATATCAAACGCTTTGACCGAGTGGGTCAGCGCCCCGAGAGAGATAATATCCACCCCGGTTTCGGCCACTTCGCGGAGGGTCTCCTCCGTAATGCCGCCGGAGGCTTCCAGCAGGGCGCGGCCGGCCGTCATCTCGACCGCTTTTTTCATCGTGATGCAGTCCATATTGTCGAGCATGATAATCTCCGCCCCGACGGCCAGCGCCTCCGTCACCTCGTCCAGGGTGCGGGTCTCCACCTCGATCTTCACCATGTGGCCGAGGCGGGCACGCAGCTTCTCCACCGCCGGGATGATGCCGCCGGCCGCGTCGATATGGTTGTCCTTGAGCATCGCGCCGTCCGAAAGGTTGAAACGGTGGTTGCGCCCGCCGCCGCAGACGACGGCGTACTTTTGCAGCGCGCGAAGTCCCGGCAGGGTCTTGCGGGTGTCGGTGATCATCGCCCGGGTGCCCTTCACCAGCTCGACGCAGCGCGCCGTCTCTGTCGCGATGCCCGACATGTGCTGCATCAGGTTGAGGGCGGTGCGCTCTCCCTTAAGCAAAGCGGTGACAGGGCCGGTCACGGTGGCGATCAGGTCACCCTTCTGCAGCCGGTCGCCGTCCTTTTTGAACCGCTCGATCGAGAAGTCCGGGCTGAGCAGGGCGAATACCCGCAGCCCAACCTCCAGACCGCAGAGGACGCCGTCCGCCTTGGCCATGAACCGGCCGGTCTGTATCTCGCTGTCCTCCAGCAGATAGTCGGTCGCGACGTCGATGTAATTGATGTCCTCCAGCAGCGCGCTTTGCAGGATGCCGTCAATATAGGCCGGAATCATTGGGCAACCACCTCTCTCAAAATAATCGAGGCCACACGGGCCAGCGAGCGGGTTTCGCAGTAATGGGGGTCAATCTCGAACCCGGGGCGGGAGAGCCGGCGGCAGATGTCGTCGATCTGCTGCAAGCCCTGCTCGGCCGCATCGAGGTCGGGAATGACAAAGTAGGAGCGCTGGATAATGCTCCGGATTTTTGTCCGGATGCCGGCGTGCAGTGGCGCTCCGTCCAGGCGGTGGGAGGGGACAGCCTCCCCCAAAGCGCCGGCTTCGCGGCTGCGGGCCGAAATATCCTCCGCCGCGCGGCGGCCGAACACCAGCGCCTCCAGAAGTGAGTTGGAGGCCAGCCGGTTTTTGCCGTGCACCCCGGTGTGCGAGCACTCTCCGGCGGCGTAGAGGCGGTCAACCTTGGTCCGGCCGAACAGATCGACGTCAATGCCGCCCATCAAATAGTGCTGGCAGGGGTAAACCGGAATGTATTCGGAGGTGATGTCCACCCCCTCCTGCAGGCAGCGGGTGTAGATCATCGGGAACCGATCCCGGATAAACTCCGCGCCGCGATGCCGTATGTCAAGGTAGAATTTGTCGCTGCCGGTCCGCCGCTCCTCCAGCATGATCGAGCGGGAGACCACGTCCCGCGGCGCCAGCTCCAGCCGCTCGTCATAGCGATCCATGAACCGCTTGCCGTCCTTGTTCAGGAGATAGGCGCCCTCGCCCCGCACCGCCTCGCTGATTAAAAAGCGTTCGCGGTCGGGCGCGGCCGCAAATGCGGTCGGGTGGAACTGGATGTAATGGAGGTTTTCAATCCTCGCGCCGAGGTCATAGGCCAGCGCGATGCCGTCTCCGGTTGCGATGGCCGAGTTGGTGGTGTACATATAGACACGGCCGATACCGCCGGTGGCCAGCAGCACAAAAGAGCTGCGTATCGGAAAATACCCCTCCTGCGTCAGGAGGCCGGCGCAAAAGCCGCCGGAAATCTTGTCCAAAAAGGCAAGCTGTGCATTTTCAAGCACCGTAACATTCTTCCGTGCCCGGACGGCCAGTGAAAGCGCGCGCACCAGCTCCTCCCCCGTGGAGTCCTTGTGGTGCACGATCCGGTGGCGGGAGTGCCCGCCCTCAAGCGTTTTGGACAGCTCGCCGTCCGCCTCCCGATCGAATTCGACGCCGTAGCCGACTGCACGCCGAATATCCTCCGGCCCTTCTTTGACAAGGACCTTTACCGCCTCCGGCCGGCAGGCATAGCCTCCCGCGATCATGGTGTCCTCATAATGCAGCTCGTAGCTGTCGCCCTTGGTGTCCAGGACGGCGGCCACCCCGCCCTGCGCCAGCGAGCTGTTGCAGAGCGTCAGCTCCCGTTTGGTGACCAGAAGCACCTCCAGCCCCGGGTCGAGGTTCAGCGCGGCATAGAGTCCGGCTACGCCGCCTCCCACAATGATTACGTCATATTGATCTTTCATGGCAGTCATGCCTCCGATTTCAAAAGAAGGTTAAAAACAGCGTCTGACGGCAGCCTGCCGCACAGCATGGAAAGAAAGCGTGCGTATGCTGCGGTTCGGCGGCGTAGGCGATTTTGCTTATGCGTTTTTTGCGGCAGAGCAGAGGCCGGCGCTTTGTATACGCCGGCACACGGGTATATGCGTATTGTATTATACCATAGCCTGATCTGTTTTTAAAGAAGTCTTACATAAAAATTTACCCGCGGGCTGCATTTCTTTTTTTGCCGCCCGTGGGGAGGGGGCTGCCTCTCCCCCAAAAAACAAGCGGAGCCGGAAGGCTCCGCTGCACAGGGTGCGTTATGGTATTGTGGCTTGCTCGCCCTCCGGCAAAAAAGGCCGGCGCAGCCCTATTCCTCGATCGCGCGCAGATAGGCTGCGATGGCGGCGGCGGTTTTCTCGATCCCCAGAACGCTGGAGTCCAGGCAGAGGTGGTAGCTTGCCGCGGCGTCCCAGCGCTTGCCGGTGTAGTAGTTATAGTAGCTGCCGCGCTTTTTGTCCGCCTTCGTTATAAAGCTTTTGGCCTTGGACTCCGGAATATGTTCATACTCCATAATCCGGCCGATGCGGAAATCGTCCGAAGCGTGGATGAACACGCTGACCAGATCGGGGTCGTCGGACAGGATATAGTCGGCGCACCGACCCACGATAACGCAGGGGCTTTGCGCCGCAACCTTCTTGATTACCTCCGATTGGATGACGAACAGCTTGTCGTTGTTCAAAATCGCCGAATAGTCGTTATAATTCCCGGCCATGAGCTGAGAGTTGATCGAGAGGTTGTACAAAAAGCTGTTGGTCGGCTGTTCGTCGGCATTTTCAAACGCCGCCTGACTCAATCCGCTTTCCTTGGCGGCAATGGACAAAAGCTCCTTGTCATAGAACGGGATGTCGAGCATTTTGGCCAGCAGCTTGCCGATTTGCCGGCCGCCGCTTGCCAATTGCCTGGAAACGGTGATTACCTTTCTGGTTTTCATACAGATTTCCTCCTTTGCGCTTTTTGCGGATGGTTGTTTTAAAGGGAGGCGGCGCTCCTTGCAAATATGCGAAAACACGCGAAGGAGGCGCTGCCTTACGCTCGTTTTTTGCGCAGAGCCGATCTGCGAAAGGCCTTTTGCCGCTTTAGGTCAAGGCTCCCTGCCGCGGGGTTTGCTTGTGCGTCGAAAAGACGGAAAACCTTATTTTCAAGCGGTTTTAGCCTCATCGTAAAAAGCAAAACGTTAAAAGATCAGCTATATGCCCGTAAAATATAGCGTCGCGGTTTGCGCCCCGGTTGTTCATAACATCGCAAGCCGACTTAAACGCGCCCTCGCCCGTAACGCGTGGAGTAAATCAGGTGCAGGGCCGGGTATAATCGGTGCTTTTAAAAGTCAAAAGAGAAAATATGAACCTTATCGCTGCCGTAGGTTTCCGTCGGCTGTAATTCTATGGCCTTGACGCTTTTATTAACATCAATTCTGACCAGTCTCTGATGATTTGAAGCTGTCTCATATATTATTTTACCGTCGGCAATAAGCTTAAATGCTTTTGTCATAGTGGAGGGAAATGTAAACGGGGTCATATTAAGCGGGCGGTTGCATATGGTAGGGCAATCCTTTACTTGCGGAATACCTCCCGTTACGGTTTCGCGGTTCAGGTCACTGTCAAAAATAATGCGGACGCTTGAAATATAGGTCGGGCTTTTAAAGGAATATGTTATTTTACCGCCCTTTTTAATATAGCAGCCGTTATCGCCGCCGTCGTCGGTCGGTCTGTCAATTCCGTTGCGCAGATTGTCTTTATTGCCGCACTCCGCATATAAATCGGCGTCTTTGCAGCTTTCGGATATTTCTCTTTTAAGCCCCGGCAACCAGCAGTCGTCATCCATAAGTATTTTTTGAAGCTCCCGTATGTAATTGCCCACCCTTTTGGGGGCAATTTTTTTTGCAGCGGCAATATATGCCGCAGTTCCCGCCGCCTGACCTAATATAGCGCAGGTAGCCATAACGCGGGACGCCGCCATGGCGGCGTGTGTAACGCTTATGTTTCTGCCCGCAAACATAAGGTTTTCAATATTTACCGAATAAAGACAACGGTAGGGTATTCCGAAGGGCGAGGGGCAGTTGAAGTAGGTGGTGGGGTCGCCCTCATGGTCAAAGCCGAGCGGCGGGTGATTATCTATGCTCCAGCCGCCGTAGGCGATAATATCTTCAAACTTCCCGCCTGCCTGCACCTCATTCTGGGTCATAATATGGTCTCCCACATATCTTCTGCTTTCGCGCTTTCCCGGCAAAAAGCCGAGAAAATCCAGCTCCCAATTATCCGCATTGTGCTCGCCGCGGTTTTTAATATGATCCCATGTGCCGAAAGAAAGGGCGAGCAGATCGTCGCGTATTTTTTCGCTGTCGGCTATTGTGTCCTCAGTGCCGCCCAGCTCAAGCCACCAGAAGTTGTTGCCCCTGTAATCGGTGAGAGCGTGCGGGCGGTTATTTATTTGCTCGTCGCTCTCTATTTTCCGCGCCCATTCGGGTGGAATGTATTTTATGGGGCAGGGCGTTTCTCTTGCCTGTATTAAGCAGGAGTTGCCCATTGTAAAGCTGTCGGGTGAATCGGGCGCCGCCTCCTCACTAAATTCGCTTTTGGCTTCTCTGCCGCGGCGGTATTCCGCGCCTGAGAGAGAAGCAAGTATGCTGTCGCCCGAGCAATCAATAAATATTTCCGCCGTCACCCTATGGAAGGTATAGCTTGTTGTTTGCCACCCCGTAACCGAGGATATTTTTTTACCGTTCATTTCGGCGTCAAATACGCTGCAATTAAGCAATGCCGTAAGATTTTCCTGGAATTTAACCGCCTCGTATAAAACCGAATCCCAAATGGGATAATTGCGCGTGGGGTTGCGGTAAAGGTTATTCAGCACCAGCTCTTCAAATATTCCGGTTTCGCGCCGATTTTTACCGTGTGCGCCGAGCGGCCACATTCTTATTTCCGATGAGCAGTTTCCGCCGAGCACAGGTCTGTCGTGAACCAAAATCACCCTACTGCCGTGCCTTGCGGCTGCAATTGCCGCGCACATTCCCGCAAGCCCGCCGCCGATAACGCATACATCCGCGGTATAGTTTATAATATTTTTATTCGTGTTCATATTTATAACCCCCTTTATTCCACGGAAAATCATCCTATTTATAAGAATAATTTACGGTTTCGTCATCTATCTCTAATTGCAGGGTCTTATTGCCTATCGGTATAACAGCCCTAACATCAGTCAAACCCATAAGATTAGGCTTAATATCAACAATTTCACCGTTTTCTGCCTTTATGCCCAAAATATACTCAATAATAAAAGCCA
>UQRS01000029.1 GCA_900543525.1 uncultured Oscillospiraceae bacterium | reverse complement strand
GGAATGCCGTATTTTTTCATCAGGTTTTTAGAAAAGACCTTGCTGGCCTCAATCCGCGCCGCCGCGGCCGAGGGGCCGAAGGCGCGGATACCCGCCGCCTCCATCCGATCGACCATACCGGCCGCCAGAGGATCGTCCGGCGCGACAAAAACGAGGTCGACCTTTTCCCGCAAAGCGAGGTCTACCATACCGTCCAGATCGTCTGCCGGCACAGAGAAGCAGGTCGCGTCGCGCGAAATGCCGCCGTTACCCGGGGCGCAGAGAATCTCCTCCACCCGGGGACTTTTTTTCAGGGCTTTAATCAGCGCGTGCTCCCGGCCGCCGCCGCCCACCATCAGAATTTTCATAATCAGGAAGCCTGCCTTTCATCGAATCTTGGAAATACAGCCGCAAAACGCCGGCTACCTCAGTGGTGGAACAGCCGGATGCCGGTAAAGCACATGGCCATGCCGTATTTGTTGCAGGTCTCGATCACATTGTCGTCGCGGATCGAACCGCCCGGCTGTGCGATATACGAAACGCCGCTGCGCTTCGCCCGCTCGATATTATCCCCGAACGGGAAGAAGGCGTCCGATCCGAGCGAAACACCCGTCACTGCGGCGAGGAAAGCCTTCTTCTCCTCCCGCGTCAGAGGCTCCGGCCGCGCGGTGAAGAACTGCTGCCACGCGCCGTCGGCCAGCACGTCCTCATAATCCTCCGAAATATAGACGTCGATGGTGTTGTCCCGGTCGGGGCGGCGGATGTCCGACTTAAACGGCAGCGCAAGCACCTTCGGATGCTGGCGGAGGTGCCAGATGTCAGCCTTGTTCCCGGCGAGGCGGGTGCAGTGAATCCTCGACTGCTGGCCGGCACCAATGCCGATGGCCTGCCCTCCCTTGGCGTAGCAGACCGAGTTGGACTGCGTGTATTTCAAGGTAATCAGCGCGATCACGAGGTCGAGCTTTGCCTCTTCCGGGAAAGCGCTGACGTCGGTCACGAAGTTTTCCAGCATGGAGGCGTCGATTTTCAGGTCGTTGCGCCCCTGCTCAAAGGTGACGCCGTAGACCTGCTTATGCTCGACCGCCGCAGGAGTGTAGGCCGGGTCGATCCGCACCACATTATAGCCGCCCTTGCGCTTGGACTTCAAAATCTCGAGCGCCTCGTCGGTATAGCCGGGGGCGATGATGCCGTCGGATACCTCCCGCGCGAGGAGGGTGGCGGTCGCCTTGTCGCACGGCTCGGAGAGGGCGACCCAATCTCCGTAAGAGGACATCCGGTCGGCGCCCCGCGCTCTGGCGTAGGCGGCGGCGATCGGCGTCAGCTCCAGGTCGTCGACAAAGTAAATCTTTTTCAGTGTCTCCGACAGCGGCAGGCCGATGGCCGCACCGGCCGGACTGACATGCTTGAAGGAGGCCGCCGCCGGATACCCGGTTGCCGCCGCCAGCTCACTGACCAGCTGCCAGCTGTTGAAGGCGTCCAGAAAGTTGATATAGCCCGGGCGGCCGTTGAGCACCTCGATCGGCAGATCGGAGCCGTCGGCCATAAAAATTTTGGACGGCTTCTGGTTGGGGTTGCAGCCGTATTTCAGTTCAATCTCTTTTTGCATGATGGATAAAACCTCCCTCAAACGTTCTTGTTGACAATGCGGGTTTCCCACGCGCCGGTAGCAAGGTCGATGAACCGCACAAACAGCGACACCTTGTTGTCGCTGTTCAGGCTGTTCCACACCATCTCGGTGAAAGCGTCAATCTCGCCGGAGATTTCGACCGGCTCCGGCTCCCCGCAAAAAGAAGGAATGGGATTGCCGTCACAGCGGTAGGTGTGGATGAATCTCCCCTCCCCCGCGACCGGCGTATCGTATTCATAGAAGAACCGCTCGCAGGAGGCGCCGTCTCCCGCACTTTTGAGGATGGAGAGCTTATAGCTGAATTTCCCGCCGCTCACCCGGCCGAGCGCTGAAATGCGGGGCGTAAAATTGGGGGCGTCCGGCTCAAAAGCGCGAGTGCGCAAAGCGGCCTCAAAGCTCTCGCCACGCTTCAGATATGCATACACCGTGTCGGTCTGGTCGCCGTTGGTAACGACGGTTGCATTATCCAGCACCCGCACCGGCGCATAAATGATCAGAGAAGGGTCGGCCAGCTTGGAGGGGTCGAACGCCTCTGTCCGGATGCCGTCGCCGTCGGTGACGAAAACCCGGTTGCGGCTGTTCTCACTCCGCCCCATGATGAAGTAGGCAAACACCCCCTGCTTCCCGTCGGGGGTGAGGCCGGCGACAATGCCGCGGCCGGGATAGGCATTTTCCTTCAGCAGTTTGTCCAGATGTAGCAGTTCCATGAATCGCGCTCCTTTTTTTCTTTTTTCGACAAAATCAAACGCCGTTCTCTGTTTTTTGAGGGAACAGGCGGAGTTTTTTCGTGCAGCCGCCAGAGCGGCGTAAGGGGAATTTTTTATTCCAGAATTTCCGTCCGCCGGCCAAAGACCCGCAGCTTTCCGTCGCAGAAAAGCTGCACCGCCCGGGGGAGGAGCTTCCACTCGGCCTCCTCCATCACGCGGCGCTGGAGGGTTTCGGGCGTGTCGTTTGGCAGAATCTCCACCGCCTTTTGCAAAATAATGGCGCCGCCGTCGGGCACCTCGTTTACAAAATGCACCGTGGCGCCGGTCACCTTCACGCCGTAGTCCAGCGCGGCCTCATGCACATGGAGGCCGTAAAACCCCTTGCCGCAGAAGCTGGGAATCAGGGCCGGATGCACATTGATGATACGATTCTCATACCGGCGAACCACACGCTCCCCAAGGATCGAGAGGAAGCCGGCCAGCACGACCAGCCCGACATCGTATTTTTCCAGCAGCCGGAGGAGCTCCTCCTCCACATCGGCACCGGAGCTGCGGGGCGGCAGCACCTCCCCCGGAAGGCCGGCGGCCGCCGCTCGCTCGAGGGCGTATACGCCCGGCTTGCTGGAGATGACGCAGCATATCCGCCCGCAGCCGAGGCGGCCTTCCCGCGCGGCGTCGATCAGCGCCTGTAAATTTGTCCCCCCGCCGGAGACCAGAACAGCAATATTCATAAGATTGCGAAAGCTCCCTTCCAACTTTGCCGATGAAGCGCCGAAAAAAGCCCGCCACTCGGGGTGCACCCATATCTCCGCAGTCGTTTACCGCAGAAGGCTTTGCCAACTCTTTTTCAAAATTCCGGCCGCCTTCTGCAAAGCGGCAGCGAAACGGCCGTCGGCGTCAAACCGCATTATCATCGGTAACAAAAAAGGGCGCAGCGGCCCTTTTTTCAGAAATCATTTCAAAATCACGCTGCCGTCACCCTCGGCAATTTCGCCGACGATGTAGGCCGTTTCTCCTGCGTCGGTCAGGACGCGGACAGCCTCGTCCGCCTGATCGGCCGGGACGACGCACATCAGGCCGACGCCCATGTTAAAGGTGTTGTACATATCCCGCTCCGGAATGCCGCCGCGCACCTTCAGCACATCAAAAACCGGGAGGACGCGGACGGCCGCCTTCTCCACCACGGCGTTGACACTGCCGGAAAGCATACGCGGAATATTCTCATAAAAGCCGCCGCCCGTAATGTGGGAGACCGCCCGAACCTCCACCGCCTGCATCAGAGCAAGCAACGGCTTGACATAAATCTTCGTCGGGGTCAGCAGCGCCTCTCCCAGCGTCATGCCCAGCTCGTCGACATAAACCTTCAGATTTACCTCATTCACGTCAAAGACCTTCCGCACCAGCGAAAAGCCGTTGGAATGCACGCCGGAGGAGGCCACCGCGACAATCGCGTCGCCCGGGCGCACCTTGCTGCCATCAATGATTTTAGAGCGGTCGGCCATACCAACGCAGAATCCGGCCAGATCATACTCATCCACCGGGTAAAAGCCGGGCATCTCGGCCGTTTCGCCCCCGATGAGGGCGCAGCCGGCCTGGCGGCAACCGGCCGCAACACCGGCCACGATATCCGCAACCTTTTCCGGCAGATTTTTGCCCACCGCAATATAATCGAGGAAGAAGAGAGGCTGCGCGCCGGCGCAGGCCACGTCGTTGGCGCACATGGCCACGCAGTCGATGCCGACCGTGTCGTGCTTGTCCATCAAAAACGCGATCTTCAGCTTGGTACCGACCCCGTCCGTGCCGGAGACCAGCACCGGCTCCTCCATGCCGGAAAAATCCGGCTTGAACAGGCCGCCAAAGCCGCCGATTCCCGACAAAACGCCCGGTATGTTGGTCGAGGCTACATGGCTTTTCATCAGCTCAACCGCGCGGTATCCGGCCGTCACGTCCACACCGGCCGCCTTATAACTCTCCGAGAAACTGTTGCTGCTCATTGCGCACACTCCTTTATATCTGCCGCACTGTCAAAGGCGGCCGTTTTATCCGTTCAGCTCGTTCTGCAGGGTGCGATCTGCCTCCAGCACCTCGGCCGTCATGGCCGTCTTCATCTCCGTAAGGCGGGCCGCCAGCGCCTCATCCGAGAGGGCAAGCATCTGCGCCGCTAAAATGGCTGCATTGGCGGCACCGTCGATGGCGACCGTCGCGACCGGTACACCCTTCGGCATCTGCACCGTAGAAAGCAGCGCGTCCATCCCGTCCAGGACGGAGGCCTTGATCGGGATCCCGATCACCGGCAGAATTGTGTGTCCGGCCAGCACGCCGGCCAGATGCGCCGCCTTTCCGGCCGCCGCAATGATGACGCCGAAGCCCTTATCTTTGGCCGAGGCGGCAAAGCTGCAAGCCTCCGCCGGGGTGCGATGTGCCGACATGACCCGCACCTCATACTCCACGCCAAGAGATTTCAGCGTGTCGATCGCGCCGCGCACGACCGGAAGATCGCTCTTACTCCCCATGATAATCGCTGCTTTTTTTGCCATGATCCGAAAATTCCCCTTTCAAAAC
Organism: uncultured Oscillospiraceae bacterium; assembly: GCA_900543525.1. Classification (GTDB taxonomy): domain Bacteria; phylum Bacillota; class Clostridia; order Oscillospirales; family Acutalibacteraceae; genus UQRS01. The sequence continues at coordinate 21,047 of UQRS01000029.1, read as the reverse complement.
GACGAGGGCGCGCCTTCTCGCAAAAGCGCAAAGCAATCGCCTTTGCGATGCGCAATTTTGTCCGCCCCTCTTTTTTCATTTCAAAGAATGGTTAAAGCAATCAGGACACTATGCATTCATTTTAAAACATGCAGGCAAAAATTTCAAGCAAATCACAGGGCAAATTATTTTTCCTGTCGGATTGGCCTATATGTGCGGGGGTCTCCTCTACATTTTGTATATTTTGCCGAAAAGGAATTCTCCCACCCCATAGGTGTTGTACCAATCCAAAATTTTTGTCAAAAAAGCGATGAAATTTCGCCTCTCTGCAGCGATTTACAAGTCGGACAAATTCTGCTATAATGAGACAGCTATCTTTTTTATCAGGGGGGCTTTTTTAATGGAATATTCGGTCAATCCGGCCAAGCTTGGCGCAGTTTTCATGCTCCCCTGCGAGGTCGTGGACAAACATATCAAGCTGGCCGGCGCCGTCCAGCTCAAGGTGCTGCTTTTCGCCATGCGCAATCTTTCGGAAGGCATTACCGCCGCAAAAATTGCCGCCGCCCTCTCTTTGCCGGAGGTGGATGTAGCCGACGCGCTGCTCTACTGGACCGAGTCGGGCATCCTGACCCGCACGGGAGAGGAGGCACAGCAGTCTTCCGCCGCCGTGGAGGAGGCGCCCCCGGCAAAGCACGACAAAAAGGCGGTCGTGGCCGTCAAGCCTTCGCGTGAGGAGGTCATCCGCCGCGGCAGCGAGTCGGAGGAGATCGCCTTCCTTTTGCGGGAGGCGCAGGTAAAATTCGGGCGCGGCCTTCGCGCGGCAGAGATGTCAACCCTCGTCTGGCTGCACGACGACGAGGGGATGAACGCCGCCGTACTCCTCATGCTGATCGAGTTTGCAAAGTCGGTCGACCGCTGCTCCATCGGCTACATCGAGCGCACCGCTTTGGACTGGATCGAGAGCGGCGTGGAAACCCTGGCCGAGGCGGAGGAAAAAATCTGCGCCATTTACGCCGCACGGACCGCCTGGGGCGTTGTGCAGGCGGCCGCCGGGCTGGAAAAGCGCCGCCCGAGCAAAGCGGAAGAGGCGGCCGCCCTCCGCTGGGTGAATGAGTGGGGCTTCGGCAAGCCGATGATTTCGGCCGCTTATGACGAATGCGTCAATCACATTGGCAAATTCAATATAAAATATATGGACAAGGTGCTCGGCGAATGGCATGGGCAAAACCTGAAAACGCCGGAGGAGGTCGCGGCCGCGGCCAAACCGTCAGACAAAAAGCAGAAGAAGGATTTTTCCTCTTACGACCTCAACAGCTTTCAGGAATTTCTGGATCAGCAGGCGCTGCAGAATCAGAACGGGCAGTAGATTGAAGGTTTCATATTAGATATAGATATATGCAAATCCGGCCGCGCTGCTTTTTTCACTGCGGCGGAGTTTGGGATGTTACCTCCATAAAGCCCACAGAAAGGTGAGTAGATATGAGCTTTGGCAAAGATATCATAGCCGCCGCCATGGCGCAGAAGCAGGAAATGCAAAAGGCTGCGGAGCGCACGGCCTCCCGCAAAAAGGAGGCCGCTTACGCGGCCGTTCCGGAGCTGAACGGGCTGGATATGCAGATTTCGGCCGCCGGAAGCCGCCTTGCCGTTACCGCGCTGTCGGGCGGCGACCTTGCCCCTCTGCGGGCGGAGATCACCTCCCTGTCGGAGAAAAGGCAGACCCTTTTGCAGGCTGCCGGATACGCGCCGGAGGATTTTAAGCCCCACTATTCCTGCGAGGCCTGCCGGGACACCGGCTTCGTAAACGGGAGGCTTTGCGCCTGCGTCACCGCCCTCTGCGCCAAGCTGAGCTGTGAACGCATGTCGGCCGAAATGCCGCTGGCCGACAGCCGGTTCGACAATTTCGACCTCTCCTTCTACACCGATCGACCGACCGAAAACGGCATCATCCCGCGAAAGCAGATGGCTGCGATTTTGAAATACTGCAAGGCCTACGCGGAATCGTTCGGCAGAGAGTCCGGCAACCTTCTCCTGATGGGCAACACCGGCCTTGGAAAAACCCACCTCTCCCTCGCCATTGCCGGGCGGGTGATTGAGCAGGGCTTCGGCGTGGTGTACGGGCCGTCGTCCCGCCTCTTTGAGCGGGTGGAGCAGGAGACTTTCCGGAACGCCGAAAAGGGATATAAGGACGCGCTGCTCGGCTGTGACCTGCTGATCATCGACGATCTGGGGACGGAGTTCTGCACCGCCTTCACCGTCTCGCTGGTTAACGACCTGATCAACACCCGAATCCTTGAAAAACGCCCCACCATCATCAGCACCAACTTTGGTTTTAAGGAGCTGGCCGACAAATACACCTCCCGCGTGGCCTCCCGCCTGATCGGGTGCTACACCGTCAAGCAGTTTTACGGGCTGGATGTCCGCCAGCAAATCCAGATGCAGAAAGCCCGGCGTCCCGATGCCTCCGGCACCTGAGTTCCGGAGAGAGAGGATTCATCCGCGCTCTTTTGTCGTGGGGGCGCCGGCTTTGGAGGATGACCGCGTCCGGTTATACGGCCGATCATACGACAAACTGAATATTTGCAGCAAAAAACAGGTTTGCGGTTTTCCCTTTTTGGGGAAGCTGCAAACCTGTTTTTGTAATCGCGCCTGAAGCTGTGCCGCCGGAGAGGCGACGGTTCCCTGTCGTTTCAGTCGGCCGCGTCAATCCCGGCCATGCGGCGGAATTCCACCTCATCCAAGACGGGTATGCCGAGAGACTGTGCCTTATCCAGCTTGCTGCCGGCCGCCTCCCCCGCGAGGAGGTAGGTGGTTTTTTTGGACACGCTGCCCGACACCTTGCCGCCCCGGCTTTCGATCAGGCCGGCCGCTTCGCTTCTTGTGTAGGTCGGCAGCGTTCCGGTCAGCACAAAGGTCATCCCCTCAAACACGCCGCCGGCCGGCCGCAGATCGGAGGTCATGCGCACCCCCGCTTCGGCCAGGCGGGCGATCAGCTCCCCCGTCTGCGGCAGAGAGAAGAACTCCGCCGCGCTCGCGGCAATGATGCCGCCCAGCCCGTCGATGGCCGCCAGCGCCTCGGCCGGGGCGGCCATCACCCCCTCCATCGTCGGGAAATCGGTGGCGATCAGCTTGGCGGTTTTCAGCCCGACATGCCGAATGCCGAGGGCGTAAATCAGGCGATAAAGATCATTCCCCTTGGACTTTTCAAGAGCAGCCAGAATGTTGTCTGCCGATTTTTCCCCCATTCTTTCAAGGCCGGCCAAAGTCTCCCTGTCCAGCCGGTAGAGGTCGGCCGGCGTCTGCACCAGCCCCTGCTCGGTCAGCTGCGCCAGCACGGCCGGCCCCAGCCCCTCCACATCCATGGCATCGCGGGAGACAAAGTGGATCAGGTGCCGCAGAAGCTGTGCGGGACAGGCCGCGTTGGTGCAGCGGAGGACGGCCTCCCCCTCCTCCCTGCTGACAGCCGCCCCGCAGGAGGGGCAAACCTCCGGCATGGTGAAGGGCACGCTGTCCTCTGCGTGGGCGGCGACCGACACCACCTCGGGGATGATGTCGCCCGCCTTGCGGACGCGGATGCGGTCGCCGATGCAGATTCCCTTCTGGGCGATAAAATCCTCATTATGCAGCACTGCGCGGCTGACCGTCGTGCCGGCCAGCGTGATGGGGTCAAAAATCGCGGTCGGCGTCAGCGCGCCGGTGCGGCCGACGCCAATCTCAATCGAGCGGAGGGTGGTCTCCTTCTCCTCCGGCGGGTATTTGAAGGCGATGGCCCATTTGGGATATTTGGCCGTGCTGCCCATCCGCTCCCGCTGGGCGAAGGCGTCCAGCTTGACGACCGCCCCGTCAATGTCAAAGGGCAGACTGCCCCGCAGCGCACCGATCCGGCGGATCTCCTCCACCACCTCGTCCATGGTCGTACAGGGGGTGTAAAACGGCAGCGTACGCAGTCCCAGCTCCCGCAGATAATCGAGTGACGCGATGTGGGAGGAGAGGTCCTTCCCCACGACCTGTTGAACGTTAAAGACAAAAATATCCAACCCGCGCCGCGCGGTAACCCGCGGATCCTTCTGCCGCAGAGAGCCGGCCGCCGCGTTGCGGGGATTTTTTGGCGCGGGCTTCTCGGCGTTTTCCTGCGCCTCGACAAACTTCAAAAAGCTGTCGTGCGGCATGTAGACCTCTCCGCGCACCTCCAGAAAATCGGGCGCGCCCTCCAGCCGGAGGGGAATCGCTGCGACCGTCCGCAGGTTGGCCGTCACATCCTCCCCCACCGCGCCGTTGCCGCGGGTCGAGCCGCGGGTGAAGATCCCGTTTGTGTATTCGAGGGAGACCGACAGCCCATCGATCTTCGGCTCGACCGAGTAGACAATCTCCTCCCCCACCGTCTCCCGCACGCGGCGGTCGAAGGCGTACAGCTCCTCCTCCGAAAAGGCGTCCTGCAGGCTTTCCATAATCACGGTGTGCTCGACCGGCACGAAAAGCGTCGAAGCATCCCCTCCGATACGCTGAGACGGGGAATCCGGCTCGACCAGATCGGGGTACTCCTCCTCCAGCGCGAGCAGTTCGTTCATCAGTGCGTCGTAGGCAAAATCGTCAATTTCGGGGTCGTCGTCCTCATAATACCTTTTGCTGTGATAGCGAAGCTCGGCCGTCAGTGCGGCAATCCGCTGCTTTGCGGCATCCTTATCCATACTCTTCCTCCATCCGGTTCAGGCCGGCGTAAACTTCTATCCTGATTTTTCGAAAATGAAAAACCGGAAAAAAACGCCGGAATTCCCCGCCGCATTTCGCACGGCGGCCGGGATTCACGGCGGCAAAACCGTTTGTTTATCCATTTTCATTATATCCGCTTTCTTCATCAAAATCAATCGGTTTCCCCGGCGGAGACAAGTTTTCCCAAATTGGAATCCCCATTCAGATCGATGGAGGCAAAGGTCTCCGGCACGGCGCCGACGATCAGCGTCTGCCCCACCAGATAGTCGGTTGAAAAGCTGGAGGCGTCGCGCCCGGTCGGCAGCATGATATACATATCCGCCGTCACTCGCAGGGTAATACTGTGCATGGTCTGATTGATTCCGGCCGAGGTAAAGCTGCTTTCAAAGCTTGCCGTCACGTTGGAGGACATGCGTAGCCGCACCCGGATCACCGGCCCGCGCCCCGCAAGGTAGGACAGCCCGGTCAGATTTCCCAGCGGAATCGAAACGGTGGAGGCCTCTTCCTCCAGGACGCGGGCGCGCACCTGCTCAACGACCGAGGTTTTGATCTGGTTAATGCGGATCGTATTGGCCTCGGCTGCGTCGATCTGCCCCTGCCCGTTCCGCTTCAGAATCACCAGATCGGTATAGGCCACGCCGCTTTGCGAGAAATAGTCGGCGACCGCCTCGTTAATCAGCTGATTGGCCCGGATGGCCGCCTCCGCCTTGGCGAAATCGCGGATGAGCGGATAGATCCTGCGGTCGATAGAGATCAGCGCCGCGCCGAAGATCAGCAGCGCCGCCAGCAGCCGAAGCAGAGCGCTTCTTTTCCTGCGCCGTCTGGACGGCGGCAGATAGGTGGTTTTCTTCATACCGGCTTCCTCCTTTTTTACCAAAATACGCAAAGCGCGCCGTTTTGGTTCAAAAGGCGGGTCTGCACCGGCAAAAAACGCGAAAAGCGGTATAAAAGCGAAAAAGCGACGAAAAATAACCCGTGAGGTGAGGCGTTTTGTATATAACCATCTTCCGCACGGCGCTGCTGTACATTGCCGCGATCATTGCGCTGCGGGTCATGGGCAAGCGGCAGATCGGCGACATGCAGCCGGGAGAGCTGGTTATCACCATACTGATCTCCGAGCTGGCGGCCATCCCGATTCAGGACACCACCCAGCCGGTTGTAAGCGGTGTGATCGCGATTTTCATGCTGGTCGTGCTGGAGGTATCGGTCTCCTTCGCGGCCATGAAGCTGACCCCGCTCCGCCGGCTGATCAACGGCCGGTCGGCGGTCATCATCAAGGATGGCGTGATCAACCAGAAGCTGATGCGGCAGATGCGGGTCACGGTCAGCGACCTTCTGGAGGTGCTGCGCGGACAGGGGGTATTCGACCTCTCCAAGGTTGCCTACGCCATACTCGAGACCAACGGCAGCCTCAGCATTCTGCTCAAGGCGGCCGACCAGCCCGCTACGGCCGGCGACGTCGGCGCTGGCGGCAGCTATGAGGGGATCGGCGCGCTGGTCATCAACGACGGCGTGGTCTTTGACGAAGGCATCCGGCTGGCCGGAAGCGATCGCAAAACCGTCTTTTCCATTTTAAAAAAGCAGGGGCTGGATCCGGACCGGGTGTTTTTGATGACCCTTTGCAAAAACGGAGAGCACTACATTGTGGAGCGGCAGGAGAAAAGCTGACGCCATGCTTGTATAAGGTAAAGTTTTGACGCCGATTTTTTATAAAAGGGAGATGAAAAAAAATGAAACGCCTGATCCTGACGGCCGCCATATTTCTGCTGCTGATTTTCCTCTGCTCGGCCGGGCTGCACACCGTCACCACCTTCGCGGAGGAGATGGACGGCCTGCTGCATCAGGCGATCCGGGAGGCGGAGGCCGGCCGGTTTGAAGCGGCCGGTGCGCTGGCCGCAGAGGCCGAAACCCGCTGGGTCGAGATCGAGCCGAAAATCTCCTTCTTCGTCAATCACGATGTCGTGTCCTCTGTGGGAGAGTCGGTTGCCGGACTTCCTCCGCTGGCCAAAGCGGAAACGGCGGCTGATTTTCTCTCCCTTTGCCGGACGGCGGAGATTTCTCTGATCCATCTGGCAGACAGCCAGAAAATCAGCCTGTACAATATCTTCTGAACACCGAAAGTCTCAGCCGGCCGCCGCAAAAAGGGACAGATAGCTTCCAGCCGCTCTCTGCGGCGGCCGGACAAACAAAAGCGCAGCGTCCTTTCCGACTCCATATCGTGAAAGGAGGGCTGCGCGTTTGCTTTTACATAAAAATCTGCATAAGCTCAGTTTCGGTACTTGTTCTTATTTTCCTGCCTGTACTGCATCGGGGATTTTCCCGTCTTGTTTTTAAAGGTATTGGAGAAATGCGCCAAATCTCCAAATCCGCAGTCTGCGGCAATCTCCGAAAGGGTCAGCTGCTCATCCGATTCCAGCAGCCGGGTCGCCTTGGAAAGCCGAAAGTGTATGAGATACTGCCAGGTAGACATGTCAAAATGCGCCTTCATCAGCCGGTTCAAATGCGTGGAACTGATGGAGAACTCTTTGGCGATATCCTCTACCGTTATATTGGAGGCGTAGTTGTCGCGGATAAACGCGAGCGCCTTTGTCAGATACTCATTTCGCTTACCGCGCTTTTCCGCCAGCAGGGAAACCAAATTGTAAAAGCAGCCCAGAAGCCGGTACGGCTGGTACTCATCCTGATAGCAGGCGAAAAGCTGCGCAAACGCCTTTTTCATCTGATTGATATCCGGGCAGTAGAAAACCGCCATATCCTCCTTAAAGCGCAGGCTCTCCACCACATTGCGTGCGTAATCGCCTTCCCAGCCTACCCAGTAATACTCCCACGGGTCGGTATCGGACGCCTGATAAAAGGTCGAGTCATGCGGCTGTATCAAAAAGCCCTCCCCGGCGGAAAGATGATAGGTTTTCCCGTGGGACTGAAAGATTCCTCTCCCCTCCGTGACGCAGTGCAGCAGATAGTAGTTGCGAATATAAGGGTCGAAAGCATGGCCGGGCTCGCTTTCCTCTCAGCCGCAGATACGCACCGTCACCGGCAGCTGCTGATCTCCCGGCAGCACCGGAGAGGAATAGCATCACAACCCTAAAAAACACAAATCGCAGATTTCTAAAAAAGCAGGAGTCGGAGTCCGAACCCGGAACATGAGGGGTGCCTGACTCCGACTCTTCTTTTATCCCGCCGGTGATTTCGTGTGCATAAAATAAAGCTTCCGGCAAAAGATTTGTTGTTGCTCTGCGCCGCTTTGTAATAAAAGTAAATTTACGAAAAAGGGCGAAATCCGGCTTGCAAGAAGGGCGCACAGAATGTATAATGATAAGACACCCAAATTTCTTTTGTCGGTGGAGGGGATTTGCTTTTCTCCCATCTGCTGAAATAATCGGGAGAAAATGCGAATCTCCTGTCGCTTTTTTAGAAAAGAGGTGGAGCATGCAGCATACATCCGACGCAATGGGTCGTATTGAGGTATTCGACTCCACCCTGCGGGACGGCGCACAGGGCGAGGGTATCGCCTTTTCGGTTGAGGATAAGCTGAAAATCGCCGCCGCGCTCGACAGTCTGGGCATCGCGTATATTGAGGCGGGCAACCCCGGCTCCAACCCCAAGGATATGGCGTTTTTTGGGCGGGCGAAAGGCCTCGGCCTGCGGGCAAAGCTGGTGGCTTTCGGTTCCACCTGCCGCAAGAATGTCCCACCGGAGAGGGATGCAAACCTTCGGGCGATCCTCTCGGCCGGGACAGAGGCGGTCTGCATTTTCGGAAAATCCTGGGGCTTTCAGGCGACCGAAATCCTCGGCGTCTCGCTGGAGGAAAACCTTGCTCTGATCGAACAAAGCTGCCGCTATCTGAAGGTGGCCGGGAAAGAGGTTATCTTCGACTGCGAGCACTTCTTCGACGGGTATAAGGAGGACGCGGCCTACGCGCTGAAAACGGCCGCCGCCGCACTGCGAGGCGGTGCAGACGTCCTCTGCCTTTGCGACACGCGGGGCGGCACCCTTCCGGGGGAGGTTGGTAGGATTACGGCTGCCGTCTGCGCCGTCTTTCCCGGCAGGCGGGTTGCCATCCACACCCATAACGACATCGGCTGCGCGGCGGCCTCCGCGATTGAGGCGGTGCAGGCCGGCGCGACGCAGGTGCAGGGAACCTATCTCGGCTTTGGGGAACGGTGCGGCAACGCGGCGCTTTCCTCGATTATCCCGACGCTGCAGTGCAAGCTTTCCTACCGCCTGATTCCGGAGGAGAGGCTGCCGCTTCTCACCTCTGTCGCCAATCAGATTGCCGAGATATCCAACACCCCGATCAAGCCGAACGAGCCTTTCGTCGGCAGCAGCGCCTTTACACACAAGGCCGGGATGCATGCCGACGGCGTTTTGAAAAACCCGAAATCCTTTGAACATATGGATCCCGAAACGGTCGGCAATCGCCGCCGCGTCCTGATGTCCGAGATGACCGGCCGCACGGCCGCCTATTCCAAAATCCGCACCATTCTCCCCGGCCTCACCCGCGAGTCGGAGGAGGTTGCCGCCGTCATCTCCGAGCTTAAGCGCCGCGAACAGCAGGGGTATCAGTATGAGGGAGCCGACGCCAGCTTTGAGATGCTGGTGCGCCGAGTGCTCGGCCTTTTTGAAAGCTCCTTCCGGCTGGTCAGCTATAAAATCATGGACGAGCTTCCCTACGACGACGCCTGCTCGGCGACCGCCACCATCAAGGTAAAGGTCGGCGACCGCCTGCAGATTTCGGCGGCCGAGGGGGACGGCCCGGTCAACGCGCTGGACAAAGCCCTGCGGGAGGCGCTGAGCGTATTCTATCCCCTGCTCGACCGCATTCGTCTGATCGACTACAAGGTACGGGTCATGGAGCCGAAGGACGCCACCGCCGCCACCGTCCGCGTCCTGATTACCTCGACCGACGGGGAGGAAATCTGGTCGACTGTCGGGGTCTCCTCCGACGTGATCGAGGCGAGCTGGTTCGCCCTGGTCGATTCCATCGAATACAAGCTGCGCGGCACCCACCCGCCATGCGGCGGCAAGCCTTAAGCCGCGTTTTATAAGGCAATATTAGCGCGCATTTTTCGGGATTTCTCCCGGTGCGCTTACCAATTCAACAAAAAACGGAGTGATCAGAAAATGGCAATGACAATGACGCAAAAAATTTTGGCCGCACACGCCGGCCTGCCGGAGGTAAAGGCCGGCCAGCTGATCGAGGCCAGGCTGGATCTTGTGCTGGGCAACGACATCACCTCCCCCGTCGCGATCAACGAGATGGAGAAGCACGCCCTGGACAAAATTTTCGATCGGGAGAAAATCGCCCTTGTGATGGATCATTTCACCCCCAACAAGGATATCAAGGCGGCCGAGCAGGTCAAAAAGGTCCGCACCTTCGCCAAGGCGATGGGAGTTGTCAACTACTTTGACGTGGGACAAATGGGCATCGAGCACGCCCTGCTGCCCGAAAAGGGGCTTGTAGGACCCGGAGACTGCGTGATCGGCGCCGACTCCCACACCTGCACCTACGGTGCCCTGGGCGCCTTTTCCACCGGAGTGGGGTCGACCGACATGGCCGCCGGTATGGCTAACGGCACCGCCTGGTTCAAGGTTCCCTCGGCCATCAAGGTCGAGCTGACCGGTCGGCCGACCGGCTGGGTCAGCGGAAAAGATGTAATCCTCCACCTGATCGGAGAGATCGGGGTAGACGGCGCGCTCTACCGCTCGCTGGAATTTTGCGGCGAAGGAGTGGCCGCGCTTTCGATGGATGACCGTCTCTGTATCGCCAACATGGCGATCGAGGCCGGGGCGAAAAACGGCATTTTCCCGGTGGATGATGTGACCCTGAACTATGTCAAAGGCCGCTTCCCGCGGGAGGTCAAGGCCTATACCGCCGACCCGGACGCCGAGTACGATCGGGTGGTAACCATCGACCTTACCTCTCTGCGTCCGACGGTCGCCTTCCCCCATCTGCCGGAGAATACCAGAACCATCGACGACTGCGGCGAGGTCAAAATTGATCAGGTGGTCATCGGCTCCTGCACCAACGGCCGGCTGGAGGATCTTGCAGCTGCGGCCAAAATCCTCGACGGACGGCGGGTCGCCGATTCGGTTCGCTGCATCATCTTCCCGGCGACCCAGCAGATTTATCTCGACGCGATGCACGCCGGCTATCTGGAAATCTTTATCAAGGCCGGTGCGGTTGTCAGCACGCCGACCTGCGGTCCCTGCCTCGGCGGGCATATGGGAATCCTGGCGGCCGGAGAGCGGGCAATCTCAACCACCAACCGCAACTTTGTCGGTCGGATGGGACATGTGGACAGCGAGGTATACCTTGCCTCTCCCGCGGTGGCAGCAGCAAGCGCAGTTACCGGATACATCACCGACCCGGACAAAATCTAAGGAGGAACGGCTATGAAAGCACAGGGATTTGTACATAAATACGGCGACAACGTGGATACCGACGTCATCATTCCGGCCCGGTACCTCAACACCAGCAGCCATGCCGAGCTGGCCGCACATTGTATGGAGGATATCGACGCCGACTTTACCGCGAAGGTAAAGCCGGGCGACATCATGGTTGGCGAGCGCAATTTCGGCTGCGGCTCGTCGAGAGAGCACGCCCCCATCGCGATCAAGGCGTCCGGAATCGCCTGCGTGATCGCCTGCAGCTTCGCGCGGATTTTCTATCGCAACGCCATCAACATCGGCCTTCCGATTATGGAGTGTCCGAAGGCGGCGATGGCCATCTCGGCCGGGGACGAGGTTTCGGTCGATTTCGACACCGGAAAGATCACCGACCTCACCACCGGAGAGGTGTTTGAGGCCGCCCCCTTCCCGCCCTTCATCCAAAAGATTATCGAGGCCGGCGGCCTTTTGAACTCGATCCGATAAGGACAAATCCGGCGTTTCGAAAATATAAAAAAAGCACAGTCTCTTTCCGCCGCAGCGCGGTGAGAGGCTGTGTTTTTTCTTTACCGTTTTTCCTTTATCCGGTTCGGAAAGCCCTATTCCTTCAGCCAGGCGGAAATTTTCGCGCCGTCGGCATAGCCCTTCTGATAAAGGCGATCCATATTCTCCCGATTTTTAGTAAGCGTGTCCATGCCACAGCAGTCGTCCGGAGCAATCACCAGCACCCGCCCGGCCGCCGCTGCCTGCTCCAGCCGATCCATCGCGTTGTTGTAGGTTTTGAACCGGAGGCGAAGCGCCTCCCCCGCGGCGGGGTATTTGCGGTGCAGAAGTCGGGAGAGGCGGGCGTCCTTGCGCCCGTCGCGGCGAAAGTCGGCCGGGCGGGTCAGGACGACGACCACACGGTCGCAGCCGTCGGCAAACGCCTTTTCAAAAGGGATCGGATCGGAAATTCCACCATCGTAGTAAACCCCTTCCCCGATCCGGTAAGGCCGACAGAAAACCGGAAGGGCGCTCGACGCTTTAAAAACGTCGTACCTGTCCTGGGTCATGTCGGATTTGGAAAAATAGTGCGCCTTTCCCGTTACGGCGTCGGTGGCCACCACCGTAAACGGCGCAGGAGCCTTTGCCAGATGGGCATAGTCCAGCGGATCCTCTCCCCCGGCGTTGCTGAGCACCGAGTAGACATAATCCAGATCAATGTAGGAGCCGCTGTGCAGATAGTTGTGGAGGCTCATATACTCCCTGCGGAAGGCGTAATCGGTGTAAAAGCGATAGTTGCGCCCCCGCTGCCCGGCAAGGTAGGAGGCCAGGTTGGCGCTTCCGGCCGAGACGCCCGCGCAATAGTCAAAGGCGATCCCCTGATCCATGCAATAATCAAACACCCCTACGCCGTAAATGGCACGCAATCCGCCGCCGACATCTACAACACCCGTCATATTGCTTCATCCTTTCCGACCCGAACGGCCGTCTGCTTTTCCAAAGGGCAGTATGCCCGATCTTCAGGGTAAATATACCGTCGGCGGCAAAGGGGTCGAGCGTGGTTTTGGGGAGGCAACAACGCCCCTTTTCTCCTCGCTGTCCCCGCGCAGAGAGGCCGGCATCATGTTGGCCATCGCGGCGCAGCGCCGACTGCAGCCTTCCGGAGTGCACCGCCCCACCCCGCCGACGGTGCTTTTTTGAGAGAAAAGCCGCCGTCCCGGTATATGAGAAACAGCCGGGAGAAGACGTATCCTCCCCCGGCTGCTGTTATTTTCTGACACGAGCTGTCCTCAAAAGGCCGCTCAGGCTGCCAAAGCGATTACTTCGCAGTGTTGGCCTTCAAAAGCTCCAGCTGCTCGCGAAGCTCTGCCGGCAGCTTGTCGCCGAACTTCTTGTAGAACTCCTCGATGCCTTCGGCTTCCTTCGCCCACTTGGCGTTGTCTACCTCCAGAATCGACTTCAGCGTCTCGATGTCGAAGTTCTCCAGCCCCTCGAGATTGATATCCTCCGGCTTCGGAACATAACCGATCGCCGTCTCTACCGCGTCGACCTCGCCGTCGCAGCGCTTCAGGATCCACTCCAGCACGCGAAGGTTGTCGCCGAAGCCCGGCCATACAAAGTGGCCGTCCTCGTCAACACGGAACCAGTTGACGTTGAAGATCTTGGGTGCCTTGTCGCCGAGCATCTCGCCCATCTCGATCCAGTGCTTAAAGTAGTCGCCCATGTGATAGCCGCAGAAAGGCAGCATAGCCATCGGATCGCGGCGGACAACGCCGACCGCACCGGCAGCAGCAGCCGTCGTCTCCGAAGCGGTGATGGAGCCGACAAAGACGCCGTTGTTCCAGTCTCTCGACTGATAGACCAGCGGCAGAGTCTGCGGCCGACGGCCACCGAAGATAATGGCCGAAATCGGCACGCCCTGCGGATTCTCAAACTCGCTGCTCAGGCAGGGGCAGTTGGCCGTCGGGGCGGTAAACCGGCTGTTGGGATGCGCCAGCTTGTTGCCGGCGGCGACATACTCCGGACCGTTGACCTTCTTGCCCGTCCACTCCTCTGCATTGACCGGCGGGTTCTTGTCCAGGCTCTCCCACCAGACGGTGTTGTCGTCCAGGTTGCGCGCCACGTTGGTAAAGATGGTGCCCTTCTGGGTAGAGATCAGCGCGTTCGGGTTGGATTTCATATTGGTGCCGGGCGCCACGCCGAAGAAGCCGTTCTCCGGATTGATGGCGTAGAGGCGGCCGTCCGGGCCGGGACGCATCCAGGCGATATCGTCGCCGACCGTCCATACCTTGTAACCCTTGACCTTGTAGCCCTCGGGCGGAATCATCATAGCCAGGTTGGTCTTGCCGCAGGCAGACGGGAAAGCGGCGGTAACATACTTGATCTCGCCCTTCGGATTCTCGATGCCAAGGATCAGCATATGCTCAGCCATCCAGCCCTCGTTCTTGGCCTGATAGGAGGCGATACGCAGCGCAAAGCACTTCTTGCCCAGCAGCACGTTTCCGCCGTAGGCCGAGTTGACCGAGATGATGGTGTTATCCTCCGGGAACTGGCAGATCCAGCGCTTTTCCGGATCGACGTCGCACTTGCAGTGCAGACCGCGCACCCAGTCGTTGCTGTCGCCGAGAACCTCCAGCACCTTGGCGCCGACGCGGGTCATGATGCTCATGTTCAGCACAACGTAAATAGAGTCGGTCAGCTCAATACCGATCTTGGCCAGCGGAGAGCCAACCGGACCCATGGAGTAAGGAATCACATACATGGTACGGCCGGCATAGCTGCCGCGTGCAATATCATAAAGCATCTTATACGCCTTTTCGGGATCCATCCAGTGGTTGGTCGGGCCGGCATCCTCTTCCTTTTTCGAGCAGATCAGGGTACGATCCTCCACACGCGCGACATCGTTCGGCGCAGTGCGATGATAGTAGCAGCCGGGCAGCTTCTCCTGATTCAGCTTGATCATCTCACCCGTCTCGCAGGCCTCCTTCCGGAGCGCCTCCAGCTGCTCCTCAGAGCCGTCGATCCAGACGACCTGATCCGGATTCACCAGCGCCTTCATTTCTTCCAGCCAGGCGTTCAGTGTCTTATTGGTTGTTGTCATTTTATACCATCCTTTCTTAACAAAGCAAATCCCAAATGCATCACGGTACATGGGAGAAGGTATCAAAGCTGCAAAGGCCGGTCGGACCTTTGTTTCCTCTGTACTCCAATACAATGGTTGTATTTATTATAATCGTTAATTCGTTAACAATCAACGTTTCCGAAAAAATTTAACAATGTTCTATTTCACGCCCGAATTTGGGGAAAATACCCAACTGACTTTTGGCTATTTTGACAAGGTGCGTCACAAATGTGTCTATCTGCCGCTTTCCCGGCGACATTTTTTCGACCGTTTGAGGCGCACATCTCCCCTTTTTCGAAGGTGCGAAAAGCCTTTTGCGCGAGGCCTGCCTCAATACCGCAGATTTCCGATATCCATCGTCGCCGCCGCGTTGAGGCCGGCGTCCGCGGTGTGTCCGGCCATGTACTCATAATACGCCTGTGCGCCGACCATCGCGGCGTTGTCCCCGCAGAGGTCGAGGGTGGGGTAGAAAATCGTGTATCCGGCCAGCTCGCACTCCTGCGCCATGCGGCGCCGCAGCTCGCTGTTGGCGGAGACACCGCCGGCCAGCACGATTTTAGTATGCCCGAAATCCCGCGCCGCTTTCATCGTATTCTCAATCAGAATATCACAGACCCGTCCCCGCAGAGAGGCGGCCAGATCCACCGTGTTCAAAGCCTCCCCCTTCTGCGCCGCGTTGTGGATTCGATTGATCACCGCCGTTTTCAGCCCCGAAAAGCTGAAATCGTAAGGGCAGCCCTCAACCACCGGGCGCGGCAGTGGATAGGCGTCGGGGTTTCCCCCTTCCGCCATGCGGTCGAGATGCACCCCGCCGGGGTAAGGCATCCCCATCGCCCGCGCGGTTTTGTCAAAGCACTCCCCCGCCGCGTCGTCGTGGGTGCGGCCGATTACATGAAAATCGGTGTACCCCTTCACTTCGACGATCAGGCTGTTTCCGCCCGAAACCAGCAGGCACAAAAAAGGCGGCTCCAGCTCCGGATGGGTGATATAATTGGCGGCAATGTGGGCGCGCAGGTGGTGCACCGGAACAAGCGGTTTGCCCGCAGCCAGCGCCGCCCCCTTGGCAAAGTTGACCCCGACCAGCAGCGCGCCGATCAGCCCCGGCGCGTAGGTCACGGCCACCGCCTCCATCTCCTGTAAAGAGAGGCCGGCCGCCTGCAGCGCCTGATCGCAAACGGCGGCAATCGCCTCCGCATGACGGCGGGAGGCAATCTCCGGTACGACGCCGCCGTAGAGCTTGTGCTCCTCCACCTGCGTTGCGACAATGCTCGACAGCACCTCCCGTCCGCAGGTGACGGCCGCCGCCGTCTCATCGCAGGAGGATTCTATACTCAAAATATACATCCTATCTTCCTTCTTCCGCACAATTCCTGTGTCTGCCGCTTTTTCTACAGCGTCGCCCGCATCAGCACCGCGTCCTCCGCCGGGGCGGTGTAGAAGCCCCTCCGCCTGCCGACCGGCTGAAAACCGGCCGAGGTGTACAGTCCCTGCGCCGCAGCGTTGGAGGCGCGCACCTCCAGCATGAGGGATTCTATCTTCCCTTTCCGGCAGGCCTCGAACGCCGCGTCAAGCAAAGCGCAGCCGAGGCCCCGCCGCCGATACTCCGGCAGCACGGCGAGGTTGAGGATGTCCCCCTCCGGCGGCAGCAGCTGCATTCCGATATACCCGACCGGCGCGCCGTCCTCTATGGCGAGAAAAAAACGGTTGTGCCCCGACGCCATGGAGGAAGCAAAGGCCTCCGCCGACCACGGCGCACAAAAGCAGCGTGCTTCTATCTCCACTGCGGCGGGAATATCCGTGGATTCCATCGGCCGTATGCTCACGCCTCCTCCCCCTTTACGGGCAGGCCGAGACTGCGGGCAATCTCCGGCAAGGCGGCCGCGATGGCGTCCCGGCAGCGGCGATACTCCTCCAGGCTGCCGCCGTAAGGGTCGGGGATCTCGGTCGGCATGGTCTCCACCGCGACCGGGAGGGAGGCGAGCGCCGCCTTCTGCCCCGCCGTCATGGTGATGATCCGGTCGGCGTCCAGCATCTCGGGCGAGAGGGGGACAGCCCGGTGGGCCGAGATGTCTATCCCCAGCTCGGCCATGGCGGCCACCGACTTTTCCGACGCCGGCGCGCCCGGAAAAGCCGCCAGCCCGGCCGAAGAAATCTCCACCCCGTCGATTCCCTGCCGGTTCAGAAAGGCTTTAAACAGCCCCTCGGCCATCGGACTGCGGCAGGTGTTGCCGGTGCAGACAAAAATCACCTTCATAAGGATTCCCCCTCCTTAAATCGAATAGGCCTCACCCGGGGCGAGGCGTACAACCTCTCCGTCCACCTCGACCCAAAGGATCTGATCAGAAGCATTATGTAAACCGGAGTCCGAGACCTCCAGCCGGCGCATGGCAGAGATATAGCTGTAAATCTCCATATTCGTGGCATAGAAAATATCTGCATGTCCGGCCATGCGGGTGCAGAGGGACTCCATCTTCTCCCAGTTGTTGTCCACGTCAAATTCGTAGCTGTGTCCCCAGAGGTAAAAGAGCGTCAGCTCCTCCTCCGATTGCAGGAAGGCTTCAAACAGCGCCGCAGCCCCCTCCTCGTTATGGTGCGCGGTCGGATGCCATTCCAGCCAGCGTTCCGGCAGCGCGAAGGCGTGGGAGGAATGGATCGTCCGCGCGTAGACGACGCCGAATTTCTCCAGCGCCGCAATCACCCGCTCATCATATTCCCCGAACGGATAGGCCATGCCGCGCACAGGATAGCCGAACAGCTTTGTAAGAAACTCCATATCTTCCACCGTCTCCCGCCGAAGATCGTCGTCGGACAGCGCCGTCGGGTGGGCGTGGGTAGCCATGTGCAGCGCCGCCTCATGCCCCTGATAAAGTGCGGGCAGCGTTTCCGGATCCATGCGGACAACCTCCACCGTTTTGCAGATCCAGCGATCCCGCCGCACCAGCAGCTGAGAGTTCAGGTTGAAGGTGCACTTGAGGCCGTGGCGATTCAAAATCTCCACAAGGCGGCGATCCTGCTCAATGCCGTCGTCATAGCTCAGGGTAACCGCCTTCGTTTTTCCGTCCGGATACAGCTTGCGTATTTTCATTTTTCTCTTCCTTTCAAAATAAGCAAGATTTTATAAAGTACGGCCGCGCGGCCGCATATTCGTCAGATGTTTTTTTAAAAGGAACGCCTTCCGCCGGCAGCAAAAGCGCCGAAAGGACAAGGTTGTAAGGCTTCTTCCCCTTTTTTTGAGCCGGCGCTGCCTCAGCCCTTTGCGTCGTACCAGGTTTTGCCGCTGTGCGCCTCCACAAGCAGCGGCACGCGGAGAGAGGCGGCCGCCGCCATCTCCTCCTCCAATAAGCGGCAGACATATTCCGCAAGGTCGGCTCTGGCCTCCACAATCAGCTCGTCATGCACCTGCATAATCAGCCGCGCGTCAAGCCCCTCACGCTCCAGCCGGTCGGAAACCCGCAGCATCGCAATCTTGATGATATCGGCCGCCGTTCCCTGAATCGGCATGTTGCGCGCCACCCGCTCGCCAAAGCTGCGGAGCGCCGCGTTGGACGCCTTCAGCTCGGGCAGCTCCCGGCGGCGGCCGTAGGCCGTAACGGCATACCCGGTCTCCTTCGCGGCCTCCACTGACCGTTCCATAAAACGCTTCACCCCGGCATAGGTCGCAAAATAGCCGTTGATATACGCCTCCGCCTCCTTGCGGGTGACCCCGATATCCTTGGCCAGAGAAAAGGCGCCGATCCCATACACGATGCCAAAATTGACCGCCTTTGCCCGGCTGCGCAGGTCGGGCGTCACCATCTCGACCGGGAGGCCGAACACCTGCGCCGCCGTGATGGTGTGGATGTCCTTCCCCTGCAGAAAGGCGTCGATCATGGTCTCATCCTCCGCCATGTGCGCCAGCACCCGCAGCTCGATCTGGGAATAATCCGCATCGCAGAGGAGGTATCCGTCGGCCGCACCGAAAAAGCTTCGCAGCAGCCGCCCCTCCTCCTGCCGGACGGGAATGTTCTGCAGATTCGGCTCGGCCGAGCTGATGCGGCCGGTGCGGGTCTCGGTCTGGATCAGGGTGGAGTGAATCCTTCCGCTGCGGTCGGCCTTGTCGGCCAGCGCGTCGCAGTAGGTCGATTGAAGCTTGGCAAGCTGCCGGTACTGCAAAAGCAGCTCGACCGCCGGATGGGCATAGCGCAGCTCCTCCAGCACCTCGGCGCTGGTCGAGTAGCCGCTCTTTGTCTTCTTTTTGGCCGGCAGCCCCAGCTTGACAAAGAGCGCCTCTCCCAGCTGCTTGGGAGAATTCAGGTTAAAAGCATATCCAACCAGGTCGTAAATCTCCTCCTGCAAAGCGGCGACCCGCGCCGCGAGATCGGCGCCATAGGCACGCAGCCCCTCGGCATCGACCCGGAAGCCGGCCGTCTCCATCCCGGCGAGGACGCGGGTCAGCGGCAGCTCGATGGTATAGTACAGTTCGTGCATGCCCTGCCGCTCGAGCTCCTCCGCCAGGCGGTCGCAAACCGCCCGGTGCAGATGCAGCTCGGGGAACGCAGCCTCCGCCGGCGCGGTCACCCCACAGGAGACGGCCAGCTCATCGGTCGTGTAGCTGTGCGCCCCCGGGCGGAGAAGATACCCGGCCACCTCGGCGTCAAAGCAGACGCCGGCCGGCCGGATTCCCTGCCCCTCGCACCAATGGTAAAAGCCTTTGGCAGAAGGGAGCCGCTTGCCGATTTTTGGCGCCTGCAAAAGGCTGCGCAGCGCCGCCATCTCCTCAAAGCGGTCGGTCGCAACACGGCAGGCCAACGCGCCCGCGCCGATCAGCAGCGCGAAGCCGTCCTCGGTAAGGAGCAGGTCGGCAATCCCCTCCTTTTCGGCCGCAGCGGCCACCTCGGAAAGCTCTGCCGGACGGCGGACGGCGGGCGCTGCCGCCTCTCTCTCCGATGAAGGGGAGGCCGCGGGCAGGACATCCTCCAGCCCGAATTTTTCCAACAGTTTTTTGAATTCCAGATCGCGGAAGAGCGCCGCAAGCCGCGGCTTATCACAGGGGCGGTCGCGGTAGGCGGCCACCTCCCGCTCGATCGGGACATCCCGGACGATGGTGCCCAGCTTCCGGCTGAGGTAGGCGCTCTCCTGCCCGGCTCTCAGCTTAGCGCGCACGCCTTCTTTGATGTCCAGTGTGTCCAGATTTTCGTAAATATAATCAATGTCGTGAAAGCGGATAATCAGGTCGGAGGCGGTTTTCTCCCCCACGCCGGGGACGCCGGGAATATTGTCCGAGCTGTCCCCCATCAACGCCTTCAGTTCGATCATCTGGGGCGGAGTGACACCGTATTTCTCCCGGATGGCGGCCTCGTCAAACGGGACAATCTCCGGCCGTCCCTGCCGTGTCGCAGCCAGAAGCACCCGGGTCGAGGGGCTGACCAGCTGGAGGGAATCCCGGTCTCCGGTCGAGATCACGCAGCTGTCTCCGCCGGCGTCGGCGGCCGCCGCCAGCGTCCCGAGGATGTCGTCAGCCTCATACCCCTCGCACTCCACGCAGTGATGCCCCATGGCGGCAAGCACCTCCTTCAGCACGGGAAGCTGCTCGGCCAGCTCGTCCGGCATGCCCTTGCGGCCGGCCTTGTACTCGGTATACATTTTATGCCGGAAGGTCGGTGCGCGCAAATCAAAAGCCACCGCCACGCCGTCGGGAGTTTCCATCTCCATCAGGCGGTTCAAAATATGAATAAAGCCAAAAACGGCGTTGGTGTGCCGACCGTCCCGGGTCGTCAGCGGCCGGACGCCGTAAAAGGCACGATTGATGATGCTGTTTCCATCCAGCGCCAAAAGCTTCATGGCCTACATCCTTTCAAAGCGCAAAAAGCGCAGCTCCTCCGCCTGTTTGCAAATCTCTGCGAACGGGCAATATATAATTTATTATAAACGCAGTTGACCGATTTTGCAATAGAAGCCTAAAGCCTCCCGCACTTTTTGCGCATGCGCCTTCGGCCTTCTGCTTTGCGAGGCAGAGGCGTTCTTTTTTCCTCATATGCTGCACACTGCCGGCAAGGCTGAAAATATAATCAAAACCGCCGAGCACTTTTTTATAAGCAATCGACGGTTTTTACTTAGTTTAAAGGCGGGCAAACACCCGGTAACATTTTTCGACAAATTTTATATCATGTTGCTTTCAGCGGGTTTTAATCCATCCGGCAGCTTTTGCCGCGGCCGGAGCACCGCATTTCGGGCAAAACTTGCCTTTGAACCGGGTTCCACATTGATTACAATTCATGTTTTGCTCCCCATTTTATGCATCAATCAGCCCTGCAAGGGCATCCATCGCCAACCGATATCTTTTCACACGATAAAGATTCACTATATACTTTTGACCGTTTTTCATTTT
>UQRS01000028.1 GCA_900543525.1 uncultured Oscillospiraceae bacterium | reverse complement strand
TGCAGTTTTTTTGAAGGAGGATAAACAAATATGCGCAAATGTAGAAGTTTACTGGCTTTCTTATTGTCTTTGAGCATGATCTTCGGTATGTTTGCTGCGATCCCGTCGGCATCCGCCGTGATTTCGGATGACGATGTGATTTTGGATCTGGATTTCAGCGACTATACCGGCGGCGCGATTCAGGATAAGAAATCCGGGAAAACACTGATGGAAAGCGGGCTGGAGGCTGTTTCGGGCCGCGATGGAAAACAGGCGGCCAAGTTCACCGGGGCGGCGGACAGCTATATCCGTTGGAACTCGGATGTTCTTGACCCGTTTGCACAGACTGAGAACGGCGTCACCATTTCCATGTGGGTGAATTTTTCCACATTGGATGACTGGACGCAGTACTGCGCTTATATTAAGGATAAGGAAGCCAATGGGGATATCAACGGTTTCCTGATGCAGCTTGGCGGAAGTGTAGACGTCAGCCGTATGAATGTGATTTATAAGGGCAGCCAGAGAGCGACCGGCAGCGGCATTAAGGCCGTCAAGGACGAGTGGACGCTGGTAACCTTCTCGCAGGATGCGGATAAAACCATGAAGGCTTACATCAACGGCGAGTTGGTCAGCACCGTCACTGCGGACGAGACGCTCTATGCCATCTCTCAGAAATCCGTCGGCGTGGCAGAGTATAATATCGGCGGCCCGGTCAGCAGTGCACGCGATATGTGGAGCGGCGACAAGAAGCTGAACGGCCTGATGGAGAGCTTCACCATGTACAACCGCGCTCTGACCGCGCTGGAGATTGCACGTCTGTACGACCCCGCTGCCGGTGTGGATGATGCGGCGATCGAAAATGTTGTTTCTAAGATTGAGGCTTTGCAGCCTGTCGCCGCGACGAGCGAGTATATTGAAGCTTATCGCGCAGCCAAGGCCGCTTATGAGGCGCTGACCACCGCGGAGAAGGATGACACCCGTCTTGCCGGCGCTGTCGAGGCGCTCAGCACGGCCTTCTCCTCCTACTGCGCGCTGTATTCTGAGGAAAACGGCGGCAAGCTGGCCTCCTTCACCTTTGAGGGCGAGAATGACACCGCGAAGCTGACCGAGCTTGGCGGCCGCATCACGCTGTCGAATGACGAGCCGTCCACCATCACCCTGAACACAGAGGGGAAGAATGGCAGCACGGCGGCCGATTTCTCGGGCGTTTCGATGCATAAGGGACTTCGTTGGAACGTCTCCGACTTCAACCCCTTCGCACAGACCGGGGATAACGCCTCGATTTCCATGTGGGTGAAGTTCCATGCGGAGACCGGCTCCATCGCCGGAAACACCACCATCTTTAACGCATTGTCGAGCGGCCATACCGGCGAGTCCGGATATTTCATCATTAAATATGTAGATAAGCGGGTCTGGGTCTGCACCTCTACCGCCGTGGATAAGGACGGCAAGGGCGAGGTCAGCATGAAGTCGGATGAGTATGTGCCCGAGAAGGACGAGTGGCTCCTGATCACCTATGTGCAGGAGGGGGCAATCGGCAAGCTTTATCTGAACGGCGAGCTGGCCGTAAGCGGAACCATGTGCCCGATGAACACCGTCTTTGGCCAGTACGGCGGCATTTATGCCCTGGGCTGCCAGCTGCGCGACTGGTGGGGCGACCCGTCCCTGAACGGCGCGGTGGACGACTTTACAATCTATAATCGCGCGCTCAGCGTTGTGGAAATTGCTGAGATGGCCGGCAAAACCTCGATTGACGAGGCGGCCGTAAACGCGGTGAAGGAGAAGATTGCCGCCATCGGCGAAGTGGAGCTTTCGGCCGACAGCCTTGCCAAAATCCGGGAGGCTGAGACGGCTTATAAAGCGCTGACCGATCTGGAGAAGGCTCATGTAGACAACTACAGTGTACTGGAGGCTGCCTTTGACAGCTACTACACGCTGGCGGAAGCGGCGAACAACGGCCGCCTGCTCTACTTTGATTTTGAGGATGGCACAGCGATCGACGCGGCAGGCCGCGTTTCGGCGACG
Organism: uncultured Oscillospiraceae bacterium; assembly: GCA_900543525.1. Taxonomy (GTDB): domain Bacteria; phylum Bacillota; class Clostridia; order Oscillospirales; family Acutalibacteraceae; genus UQRS01. Next base: position 23,929 of record UQRS01000028.1, on the reverse strand, counting down.
GTCTCCGGCCTGACCGAGGTGGAGGGTCGTGAGCCCGGAACTAAGGCGTTCCAGTTCGGCACCGAAAAGGGCCGCAGCAACGACATGTATATCCAGTGGTCGGCTGCGGACTATGATCCCTTCGCCCGGATCGAGAAGACCGGAACCTCTATTTCCGCCTGGGTACAGCTGCGGGAGACCAACGACTGGGCCACCCTGTTCAGCTACGGAAAGAGCGACTCCTTCTTCGTCGCGGTACCGCAGGCCGCCGACTGGCGCGACAACGCCTTCCGCGCTGCTACCAAAAATAACGGAAGCGACGAGTCGGAGGTTGTCGGAAAGAAAATCGTCACCGAGGAAAACATCGGACAGTGGGTGCTGCTGACCATTACGCAGGATGCCGACCGCAATACCAGCCTCTACCTGGGCACGGAATTGCTGGGCACAGCGCAGCTGGATTATTCCCTCTACACCCTGTCCAGCGGTCATACCGCCGATTCCATGTTCTACAACATCGGTTATGTCCCCTTCTTTGGAGATGATAACTTTCAGGGCGCGATGGATGATTTTGCCATCTATAACCATGCGCTGACGGCGGAGGAGATTGGAACTCTGATGTACGGAGCGGCCGACTACACCGCCGTGGACGCCGCACTGGAAAAGGCGGCGGCGCTAAAGGAAGCCGATTACACCGCGGCCTCCTGGGCGAAGCTGCAGGCGGCGATCGAGGCGGTCGTCCGCGACCTTACTGCAGCGGAGCAGGCGACGGTCGACGGCTATGCCGCCGCAATTGAGGCCGCCATCTCTGCTCTTGTGCCTAAAACGGTCGAGATGGAGCTTACCATCAGCACCGGCATGGTGACCAAAGCCGCCGCGGAGGGCAAGTACGACATCACCTGGAACGCCCGTATCCTCCTCGGCGAAGAGCTGAGTGTAGATGATATCAACGCGGCCGGCGTGCAGTTCAAGAACTACGGCGTTTACTACGGCACCGGCAAGGATGTCCTGAACGACTATAAGAACGCCACGGCCGATCAGATCCGGCAGGTTGTGTTCGATAAGGGTGAGAATATAGACGTCTACACCGCTTACGGCTTCCGGCTGCGGAACGTGCTGGAGGATCGTGTGTGCGCAGCCATGTTCTATGTGGAATATGAGCTGAACGGACAGAGCTACATCCTGCTCAGCACAGTGGATGGGGTTGTAGCGGTTATCAAAGCCTGAACCGTTTCCTGACGCAGATCAGGAGCATCCAATCATTTGCATAAAACAAACCTTCCCCAGCCTCTGTGGAAAACCCGCAGAGGCTGGGGTTTTCCTTTTCTCCCGGAGAGGGGGGCAGCCTTTTCGGCCGCAGGAAATCCCGCCGGGCAGCCTCTGCCGGGAGACTGACGTTGGCACACTGCATTGTATATACCGGGGATAGGCGGCTTTGCCGGTTTTCTGTTTTTTCGCTCGTCCGCGCGTCCCGCAAAAAAAGAGACAAAAGAAGGTCGCCTGATCTTTTCTTTTTTATGCAAATCCTCTTGACAAATCCAAAAGAATAGATTATCATAAACACATATTAAAACGTTTTAAAAACGCAGTTTACAAATGATGGAGGAATGCATATGAACAGCTTTTGGAAACGGATTGCCTGTTTTTGCCTGGCTGTGACGCTTCTGATGCCGGCCTTACTTTCCGCGCCGGCTGTTGCAGCAGATCCGGAGGAGGAGTTCAAGGTGTACAATTTAAAGGTATGTGAAACCGCCCAGCCGCTTGGTGTGGATGCTGTCCCCACCTTCAGCTGGGAGCTGGACACAGCGGCCAGAGATGCCGCGCAGTCGGCCTACCGCATCATCGTCGCCTCGAGCGAGGAGAAGGCGGCCGCCTTTACCGGGGATGTCTGGGACTCCGGAAAGACGGAGGGCGAAAACAACTATGATATAACCTACGCCGGCCCGGCGCTTTCGGAGCGAACCGGCTACTACTGGTGTGTGGAGGCCTGGGACAACGCAGGTCACTCGGCCAGAAGTGCGGTCGGCTTCTTCCTCACCGGCATTTGGGAGGAGGATTCCTGGAAGGGCGACTGGATCGGGACCGAGCGCAAGAGCTATGATCTCGATATGACCGGCGCCAACTGGATCTGGAAGCGGGATACCAGCGGCTTCGGCGGCTCGCCCGCGGGAACCCAGTATATGCGCAAGACCTTCACCCCCAACCCCGACAAAACCATTCGGGAGGTGCTGGTCGGCTATACTGCCGATGACCAGACGGTCTTCTACTTCAACGGAACCGAGCAGGGGAGCACCTCCTCCTGGTCGACCGGCGGCCTGTTTGACGCCACCGCTTCGGTAAAGGCAGGCGCCAATGTCGTCGCCATTGCCGGAACCAACACCTCTGACGGATATGCGGGCCTTCTGTCCAAGATCATGGTGCGCTATGCCGACGGGACGGAGGATGTGTATGTTTCCGACGCCTCCTGGAAGGTTTCGGATAAGCTGGTCGACGGCTGGTATGCCGAGGCGTTCGATGACTCCGCCTGGAGTGCGCCGACCCAGAGCGTTTCCTTCGGGAGCGATCCCTGGGGCACCGGCGTCAGCCTGGAGAAGGCGGGCAGCCGCGCGGCGGTAACCCTGCGCAAGGAGTTTGCGGTCGACAAAAAAATTGCGTCGGCATATGCGTATGTCTGCGGACTTGGTTTCTTTGATTTTACTGTCAACGGAAAGCAGGCGGACGATACCCTGCTGAACCCCTGCAATACCCAGTATGATCAGACCGCGCTGTACCGCGTGTTCGACGTAACCGATCTGCTGTCCGCGGGTCGGAATGCGGTCGGCGTCGAGCTTGGAAACAGCTTTTATAATGAGATCGGCGGCGTCTGGAACTGGCCGAGTGCTACCTGGCGCGACGAGCCGAAGCTGCTCTTCAATCTGGACATTCATTATACCGACGGTACGGTCGATACGGTCGCCTCGGATACCAGCTGGAAGCTGACCAAGAACGGACCGACCATCTCGAACGGCGTTTATTACGGCGACAGCTATGATGCGCGCAAGGAGCTGACCGGCTTCAACACGGCCGGCTATGACGATTCGGCCTGGACCGCCGCCTCCGTGGTGGAGGGTACGGGCGGCCGGCTGTCCTGCCAGCTCTCCGACCCGGTGCGCCGTACCTCCACGTTTACCGTCAAGTCGATTACCCGCGTGGGAACGGACAGCTATGTGGTCGCGACGCCCGAGATGACGACCGGCTGGATCAAGCTGATGAGCATCAACGCCTCTGCGGGAGACCGCATCGCCATCACTTACGGAGAAAAGCTGAACAGCGACGGCACCGTGCAGAAGCTGGGCGGCTCCGACGGCGTTTGCAGCAACTGGTGGCCGCATGCCTATAACCAGCAGGATATCTACATCTCCGCCGGTAAGGAGAACGAGTCCTTCGAGCCGAAGTTCAGCTACAAGGGCTTCCAGTATGTGCAGATCGACGGCTATCCGGGCGAGCTGACTGCCGATGATCTTGAGATTTACCGCGTTTCGAACGATGTGGCCATCGCCTCGGAGATCGAGACCTCCAACACCATGGTGAATCAGCTGCATAAGCTTATGCGCACCACCCTGCTGAACAATTTCCAGGGCAAGCCGACCGATACCCCCGTGTGGGAGAAGAACGGCTGGCTGGGCGATGCCAATGCGGGTCTTTTGACCATGCTGTACAATTTTGATATGAGCAACTACCTCCCCAATTTTATCGAGATTATGGAGGATTGCTTTAACCTCTACGGCACGGTGCCGGATATGGTGCCGACCGCCGGCTGGTGGCTGAACGGCAACGCGGCCGTCTGGAACACCATTTATGTCATCGGTACGGCCGAACTCTGGAACACCTACGGAATGGAGAACTACACCGAGGTGCAGTATGACTCCATGCGCCAGTTCGCTCTGAAGGATATGGAAGAGATCGAAAAGAACGGCTGGGTGTGGGTTGACGGTCAGCTCTCTGACTGGTGCTCTCCGGTCGGCGGCAGCAACCCCGATGTCGGCTATAATGAGGGAGACTCTGAAGGCTCCCGCATCTGCGGCACGGCGTTTGTTTACAAGATGCTGTCCTGCATGAAGGATATTGCCGAAAATCTCGGAAAAACCGCGGACGCGAAGGAATACGCCGACGCGATGGCGAACATCTACACCGCCTTTAACCAGAGCTTCTACAACAAATCCAAGGGCATTTATGAGACCGGCCGCTTCAATCAGGTCGGCTCCCGTACCGAGTATCGGCAGACCTCTAACCTGGCGGCGCTGGCCTTCGGCTTTGTCCCGGAGGAGTACGTGGAAACGGTCGTCGCCAACCTCGTCAAGGATATTGAAGAGAAGAACTATCATCTCGATACCGGCGTCGTCGGTACAAGGCTGATTCTGCCGGTGCTCTGCGACTATGGCTACAGCCAGGTGGCGTACCGCATCCTGACCCAGGATACCTATCCGAGCTGGGGCTACTGGCTGAGCCAGGGCGCCACCTCCGCCTGGGAGATGTGGGAGAAGACCTCCCGTTCGCTGGATCACTACTTCCTTGGCACTTACGATGAGTGGCTTTATTCCCATCTGGCCGGTATCACCGACGCAAAGGATGGCTATAAGACCTTTACGATTCACCCCTATCTGGTGGGGGACATCGACTATGTCAACGCGTCGCTTCAGACGGTGCGCGGCAAGGTGGAGAGCAACTGGAGCCTCAACGCCGACGGCACCGCCACCATGAAGCTTACCGTTCCGGTCGGATCGACGGCTACCGTTTACTTCCCGACCGCAAGAACCTCCAACATCCGGTTGGATGGCGAACGCCTGACGACCAGCCTTGACGGCGTGAAGGAGGTCAGCTTCGACGGTACGCAGATCTATGCCGTCATCGGTTCGGGAGAGTATAGCTTCACAACCGGCACCGACCTCACCAGCCTGTACACCGACAGCCTTGCGGAGGCGATCAAAACGGCCGAGGCCGCAGATATGACCGCCATTCCGGAGGCGCTGGTGAAAGACCTGAACGCCGCGATTGCCGCGGGTAAAGCGACGCTTGCCAAGTCCAACGCCGTGCAGCATGAGATCAACGCCGCAGCCGCCGCGATTGAGGCAGCGCTGGCCGCCACGAAGGGCAGTGAGGCCCGCATCGCTCTGCGGAAGGCGGTCGCTGCCGCCGACGCGGCCGCACCGGCGGCCGGAATCTACAGCGCGGAGGCTTACGCCGCGTACACCTCTGCACTGCTGACCGCGCGCAAGCTGGCGGAAAATTATGACGTTCCCGACGCGCAGCTGGTCACCGCGAAGGCGTATCTCCAGGATGCGATTGACGCACTGGGAGATGCCAAGCTGAACAACCGCGCTCTGGGCGCAAAGGTGACCGCCTCCTCCACACATGAGGATACCTACTGGAACTGGGGCGCCGCCCTCATGACCGACGGCGACACCAAAAACGTCAATCGTGAGAATGACTATACCGGCTACTGCAGCAACCTGACCACCGACCGGAACCACGCCGAGTGGGTCGCGGTTGACCTCGGCGAGGTGCAGCTCATCAACAACGTGACCATCTATGCCGCCTGCGCCAACGTCAGCGGAGAGATGATCGGTTACGGCATGCCGATTGATTTCACCATTCAGGTGTCGGAGGATAACCAGAACTGGAAAACAGTGCATACCGAAACCAACTATCCTCTGCCCGGGTACGGCCCGCAGAGCTTCAGCTTTGAGGATGCCTCCGCCCGTTACGTCAAGCTGGACGCCACCTCGCTCCGTCCGAAGGGAACCGAGGGCAACAGCTATCGGATGCAGTTCAGTGAGCTGGAGGTATACCGCCTCGACGGCACCGCCGGCAATATCGAGGCGCTGACCTATCTGGAGCTGGACGGCGTAGTGCTGAACGAGGTGTTCAAGCTGGGACAGACGGCCTATACGGCCAATGTTTCGGCCGAGGTTTCGCAGGTTACCCTCACCCCCTATACGACCGAGGGCGCTGCCGTGAAGGTGAACGGAGAGGCTGTCTCCGGCTCGGCTGTGCTGCCCCTGTCCGACGGGGAGAATGTGATCACTGTCACGGTCGGCGGAGTGGATACCCACCTGACCGTGGTGAAAGAGGCCGGCGGCCGCCGCAGAGGCGACATTGACGGCGACGGCAAGGTGACCGTCTCTGATGTAGTCGAGCTGCGTAAACAGATTGTAAACGGCACAGCCGACCGCGCGATCTGCGATCTGGACGGCGACAGCAAGGTCACCGTCTCCGACGTGGTTGAGCTGCGCAAGATTATTGTGCAGGGCGCGTAAAAACTTCCTTTGAAAATTTACGGCAAACAGCAAAGCCCCCACCCTTCGGCTGTCCGGAGGGTGGGGGCTTGTCGATCGGATAAAGGCGCGGAGGCGCCGCGTGGAATGCCGCTTTAAAAAAGGGGAGAGGCAAGGCCGCCTCTGCTTGCGGCAGCACCCGCCGGAGGGGGCTGCGCTTATCCCTGCCGTTCGGTAAAGAGGCGCGCCATCTCTACATACGCGCCGTCGATGATGGCCGCGATCTGCGCGTTGGAAAACGCCCCGCCGTACCAGATTTCGTGCGCTCTGACCGCCTGCCACACCAGCATGGCCATTCCTTCGCCGTGCGGAATCCCGGCCGCCTCAGCCGCCTGAAGCAGGGCAGTTTTCCTCGGGTTGTAGACCGCGTCGAAGATGTGTCCGGCTCTCTCCACCTGCGTTTTGGAGACCGGCATGGCCTCCACCTTCGGGTACATGCCGACCGGCGTCGCGTTGATGAGGAGGTCGCAGTCCTCCTCAAATTTGCCGATTTCGCGGATGACAATCTCCGCCGCCGGAAAGGCCTGCCGCAGCTCGGCCGACAGCGCCTCTGCCGCCGGGAAATCGCTCTTCAGCACGCTGAAGGTCAGGGTGCAGCCGGCGGCCAGGCACTCATACGCCATTGTGCGGGCCACGCCGCCGCAGCCGCAGAGCAGCACATGGCCGGAGAGCGGAATCCCGGCCGTCTCCAGCGCTTTTAAAAAGCCGTAGGCGTCGGTGTTGTAGCCGACCTTTTCCTTCCCGTTGTCGACCAGGTTGACCGCTCCGTATCGCGCGGCCGAGGCGTCCAGCCGATCCAGCAGCGGGATGATCGCCTGCTTGTGCGGGATGGTGATGTTGTAGCCGCGCAGGGCGCTCAGGCGGGACATCTGCCCGCCCAGATCCTCTGGCGGAATGTCGAGGGGGGTATACTCCGGTGTGCGGCCGGAGAGGGCGAAAAGCGCCTTGTGGATATAGGGGGACATGGTGTGACCGAGCGGGTGCCCGATCACGGCAAATGCTTCTGACATAGAGCAAAACTCCTTTACATAAATATTCATGAAAACATGGGATGCGCCGGCCGTGCGGAAAAGGAAGCCCTCCTCCCGCACAAAATACCGGGAAATCGGCTGCTTTCGGACAATCTTAATCCATACGGGAGAAAATTACGGAAAAAATGGGAAAAGATATTGACAAATCCCCCGTTTGCACCTATATTAAATCAAGCGCGATCCGCGCGCCTCTCCGGCAAAGGGAGGCTTCGGTGCTTCGGCACCCAGTATAACACATCACGGCGGCAAATTCCACACTGTCCGCCGCGCAATTTTCAAAGGAGGAGCCATAGTATGGTATTCGAGAAGGTAAGAGATATTCTGTGCCAGCAGCTGGACGTGGAGGAAAACGATGTAACGATGGAGTCGAGCCTGACCGACGACCTCGGCGCTGACAGCCTCGACCTTGTGGACACGGTCATGTCGCTGGAGGATGAGTTCGACATCGAGGTGCCGGATTCCGCGATCGAGGAGATCAAGACGGTCGGCGACATCGTAGCCTATATCGAGAAAAATCAGTAAATTTAAGCGCCGGACCATGGAACCTGTCTGTGGGTTCGGCGCTTTTTCTTTTTCCCGGATGCAGGCCGCCGGGAGAGAACGCCCTGCCCCGGCTTGTGCAAAACTGTCGAAGGAGATTTTTTTATGCTTTACGATTTTACAAAGGAAAAATTTGACATTCTGATTCAGGCCGGGCAGTCCAACAGCTACGGCTGCGGCTTTGGAGACGCCTCCCGCCCGTTTGAGGATGACGACCGGGTGTTTTATCTGACCGGCCGGTTCATGATCGTCCCGGCGACCGAGCAGATTTCTCTCAACGCCATACAGGGCAACTACTCCCTCGCCTTTGCGCGGGCGTATATCGCCGACGGCCTGCTGGAGGAGGGCAGAAAGCTCCTGATCCTCCGCACGTCGGAAGGCGGAACCGGCTTCAGCGACCATCGCTGGGACAAGACGGGCGACCTCTACCTCCGCATGATGGAGATGGTGAAAACCGCCCTTTCTCTCAACCCCGAGAACCGGGTGGCCGCTCTCCTCTGGCATCAGGGAGAAACCGACGTGGACAATGGTATGTCGGAGGCGGAGTACACCGCCCATCTGCGCGGCCTGGTGCAGGCGGTGCGGGAGGTTTGTGAGAATCCCGGGCTGCCCTTCATTGCCGGAGATTTTACCGAGCAGTGGCGGGGGGAGAGAGGCGAGCGCTGCTTCCCCATACAGGCGGGGCTGCGGCAGATCTGCGCCGAAGGGAACGGTGCCTTTGTCGAGACGGACGGTCTGCTCTCCAACGCGCAGCAAAACGGCAACGAGGATACCATCCACTTCTCCCGCGATGCGCTGTACGGGCTGGGAGAGCGGTATTTCTCCGCCTTTTGCGGACTGAAGAAGCAGGCGTAAAATACCGCGGCCTGTTTTCGGGAAAATCGTCGAAATACCAGAAATTTTCTTTTTGCTGTTGCAAAAATGTCGATTTTCTAATATAATATTCAGGTATATGGAATGATCCGGGCGTTTTTCTGAAAAAGTAAGAACAGCCCGAATACTGTTAAAGGCGGGAAGCAAAGCATATGGCAGAGAAAAAAATGGTGGAATCCATTACATCTATGGATGAGGATTTCGCGCAATGGTACACCGACATTGTAAAAAAAGCCGAGCTGAGTGAATACACCAGCGTGAAGGGATGCATGGTTATCCGGCCTTACGGCTACGCCATTTGGGAGAATATTCAGCATATTCTCGACGGTATGTTCAAGGCCACCGGACATGAGAATGTCTGCATGCCGATGTTTATTCCCGAGAGCCTTCTGCAAAAGGAGAAGGATCATGTCGAGGGCTTCGCGCCCGAGGTCGCCTGGGTGACCCACGGCGGAAGTGAGAAGCTGGAGGATCGCCTCTGCGTCCGCCCGACGTCGGAGACGCTGTTCTGCGAGCATTATGCGAACATCATCCATTCCTACCGCGATCTGCCCAAGCTGTACAATCAGTGGGTCAGCGTCGTCCGGTGGGAAAAGACGACCCGTCCCTTCCTCCGCTCGAGAGAGTTTTTATGGCAGGAGGGGCACACCATCCACGCCACCGCACAGGAGGCTGTGGAGGAGACCGAGCGGATGCTCGGCGTCTATGCCGAATTTTGCGAAAAGTATCTGGCCATCCCGGTTGTCAAGGGACGGAAAACCGACAGCGACAAGTTCGCCGGGGCGGAGGCCACCTATGCTATCGAAGCACTGATGCATGACGGCAAGGCGCTGCAGGCCGGAACCTCTCACTATTTCGGCGACGGCTTTGCACGGGCCTTCGACATTCAGTTCACCGATAAGGAAAACAAGCTGTGCTATCCTTTCCAGACCTCTTGGGGGATGACCACCCGGATGATCGGCGCCATCATCATGACCCACGGCGACAACAACGGCCTGGTTCTGCCGCCGGCTGTCGCGCCGGTGCAGGTGGTTATTGTGCCGGTTGCGCAGCATAAGCCCGGCGTGCTGGAAAAGGCGGCCGAGCTGAAGGCGCGGCTTTCCTCCTTCTGCCGGGTCAAGCTGGATGACAGCGACAATTCTCCCGGCTGGAAGTTCAGCGAGTATGAGATGAAGGGCGTCCCCCTCCGGCTGGAGATCGGGCCGCGCGACATGGAGCAGAATCAATGCGTGCTGGTTCGCCGCGACAATGGGGAGAAGATTTTCGCCTCCCTCGACACGCTGGAGGAGAAAATCCCCGAGCTGCTGTCGGCCGTGCGCGACGGTATGTATGAGAAGGCGCTGGCCAATCGGGAGGCACGCACCTACTCCTGCACCTCGATGGAGGAGATCCGCACGGTTCTGGCCGAGAAGGGCGACGGCTTTGTCAAGGCCATGTGGTGCGGAGACGAGGCCTGCGAGGACAAGGTCAAGGCGGAAACCGGCGTCGGTTCCCGCTGCATCCCCCTCGAGCAGGAGAAGATTTCCGACACCTGCGTATGCTGCGGAAAGCCGGCCAAGGCGCTGGTTTACTGGGGCAAGGCGTATTGATCCAAAGCCGCGGGGCAAAAACGACAGACCGATAAAAACCGGAATTTTTACCGGGTTTGGAGGACGGATGTTCATGATGAAGGAGAAAACGAGCAAATGGCTTGCTTTGCTGCTGACGGGGCTGCTGATGATCAGCCTGTGCGGCATGCAGGCGCTGGCTGCCCCGGCTGACGAGGAGGAGAGCAAAACCTCCACCTCGACCACGACTTCGGCGGCCGCAACCAGCAAACCATCCAGCACGACGACCAGCGAACCGGCGTCGACCTCTTCCTATCATCAGACAAGCTCGCAAAGCCATGCGACCTCCCATACGACGACCACCACCTCCCGTGCGACCAGCACTTCGAGGGAGACGACGGCCACTACGACCACTACTACATCGGCATCGACCAGCCGTGCGAGCAGCGCGAGCACGTCCGGCGGTAAGATCGGCGCGGTCAATGACGGCAGCGTAACGGCCTCCTGGGGGACGGGATACACCGAAACCAGCAGCACGCCGGCCACCACAACCTCGGTCGCATCGACGGCGCGCAAGAACATCGCCAATTATGCGGAGGCGATGCAGAAGCTGATCTGGCTTCCGATTCTGTTGATTATCCTTTCTGTGGCGACGCTGATTTTTGTCAATGTGCGCGCGCACAAGAAAATCGCGGCGCGCAAACGCCGTCGCTTCCAGAACGACACGGATATTCAAAGCGACAGCCGCCGTCGTCGGCGCTGAGCGCGGCAGCAAACCGAATTTTTTCACAAGCGGCGGGGAGTGCCTACTCTCTGCCGCTTATATTTTGCCCGGATTTTTGCTTCGCAAGGGGAGAGATACCTTGCTTTCAGGCCGGAAATTGTGCAACTTTTCTTTTTATCCCAACATAAGAATTTGAATTTTAGTAAAAACGCAGATTTTTTCGTATTTTTGTGCAAAATTGAAAAAATGCTTGCAAAGACCCGCCTTCTATGGTATCATAATCGGGCACGAAATGTGCAGATATGCGTTGATGCGGGAGGTGGCCGGCCGCTTTGAGCCGGGGAATTTCCGCGGAGTATGTCCGATTTATAAACCGGGCGAAAAAACTTAGCACACGTTGCGTCCGCTGCATTGCGGGGGCAATACTGCCTTTATGGCACAACCCGGATTTGACTGTATCAAAATGGCCAAGTCCGGTTTTCTAATGTACGGGGTTGAAACACCCGGCACAGTGTAAGGTTTTTAGCAAAGCCCGCCAACGAGAAATTCAAGGAGGCGACCGAACAATGGCAGTAAAAGAAAAGATCCGGATCAGACTGAAGGGCTTCGATCACGCCCTGGTCGACCAGTCGGCAGAGAAGATTGTGGAGACGGCGAAGCGCACCGGCGCCCGCGTTTCCGGTCCTGTGCCGCTCCCGACCGAGAAGGAGGTTGTTACCATCCTTCGCGCGGTGCACAAGTATAAGGACAGCCGCGAGCAGTTTGAGATGCGGACCCACAAACGGCTTATCGACATTCTCAGACCTTCGAACAAAACCGTCGAAGCTCTGACAGGTCTTGAGCTCCCCGCCGGCGTTGAGATTGAAATCAAGCTTTAATCTCAAAGTATCACGCTGGCGTGGTCAAGTTGGCGTCTGACGCCAACCAATAACCAAAGGAGGATAAATATGCAAAAAGGATTAGTTGGCAAAAAGCTCGGTATGACCCAGCTTTTTGACCAGAACGGCAACGTTGTTCCCGTCACGGTTCTGGAAGTCGGCCCCTGCGCCGTCGTACAGAAAAAGACGGTCGAAAACGACGGCTATGAGGCGATTCAGATCGGCTTCGGCGATCTGAAGGCTTCCAAGGTGAAAAAGCCGATGAAGGGCCACTTCGCCAAGGGCGACGTCGCCCCCAAGAAGGTGCTGCGTGAGTTCCGGCTGGCCGACACTTCGTCGGTGAACGTCGGAGACGTGCTGAAGGTCGACCTCTTCGCCGAGGGCGACAAGGTTGACGTCGCGGGCACCAGCAAGGGTAAGGGATACGCCGGCGTAATCAAGCGCTGGAACTTCTCCCGCCTGAAGATGAGCCACGGTACCGGCCCGGTCGCCCGTCACGGCGGCTCGCTCGGCGCCTGCTCCACCCCCTCCCGCGTTATGAAGGGGAAGAAAATGGCCGGACACCTCGGTGCTGAGCGGGTTACCGTACTCAACCTCGATGTTGTCAAGGTCGACGCGGAAAACAACATTATCGCTGTAAAGGGCGCTGTGCCCGGCCCCAAGGGCGGCATCGTTACGATTGTCGACAGCGTAAAAGCCTAAGGAAGGAGTGTGTAGAATATGCCGAACGTAGCAGTATTGGATATGACCGGCAAGAATGTGGGAGAAATCACACTTTCCGACGCCGTATTCGGAATCGAACCCAACGCGGCTGTAATGCATATGGCGGTTGTGAACTATCTGGCCAATCAGCGCCAGGGTACACAGTCCACCCTGACCCGCTCCGAAGTTTCCGGCGGCGGACGCAAGCCGTGGAGGCAGAAGGGTACCGGCCATGCGCGCCAGGGCTCGACCCGCTCTCCGCAGTGGAGACATGGCGGTATCGCGCTTGGCCCCAAGCCGAGAGATTACGCCTACTCTCTGAACAAGAAGGTTCGCAGACTCGCGCTGAAGTCCGCTCTTTCGGACAAGGTGCTGGAGTCCTCTCTGATCGTGCTGGACGACCTGAAGGTTGAAAACTACAAGACCCGCACGGTTGTGGATTGCCTCAAGGCGATCGGCGCGGAGAAGAAGGTTCTGCTGGTGCTGGCCGACAACAACAAGTTTGCGGTCAAGAGCGCCGCGAACATTCCGGGCGTCAAGACCGCTCAGGTCAACACCATCAACACCTATGACATCCTGAACGCCGACAAGCTGGTCGTCGTCAAGGACGCCGTGGCCAAAATTGAGGAGGTGTACGCATAATGAAAGCTGCACAGGATATCATCCTGGCTCCGGTCATCACCGAAAAGAGCATGTCCGGTCTGCAGGATAAGAAGTACACCTTTAAAGTAGCCAAGGACGCCAACAAGATTGAAATTGCACAGGCGGTCGAGGAGCTGTTCAAGGTCAAGGTCAAGAAGGTCAACACCATTTCCGTCCGCGGACAGATGCGCCGCCAGGGTCGGTATGAGGGTTACACCTCGAGCTGGAAGAAGGCCATCGTTACCGTGACCGAGGATTCCAAGACGATTGACTTCTTTGAAGGATTGATGTAAGGAATCCTTCCGGATTCCGGCAATGTATGGGGCGGCCTCTTTCGCCCCGCTAAGCCAAAAATAGGAGAGTGAAGCCAAAATGGCAATGAAGCATTATAAGCCTACGACGCCCAGCCGCCGGAATATGACGGTTATCGATTATTCCGAGCTGTCCAAGGTCAAGCCGGAGCGCAGCCTGCTGGAGCCGATTAAGAAAAATGCCGGCCGCAACAGCTATGGCCGCATCACCGTCCGTCATCGCGGCGGCGGCAATCGCCGGAAGTACAGAGTGATCGACTTCAAGCGGAACAAGTTCGGGATTCCCGCTACTGTCAAGACGCTGGAGTATGATCCCAACCGTACCGCGCACATCGCGCTGGTCGAGTATGCCGATGGCGAGAAGCGCTACATCATCGCGCCGGTCGGCCTGAAGGTCGGCGACACGGTTGTGAACGGTCCCGACGCGGATATCAAGGTGGGCAACGCCCTTCCGCTGGCCAGCATTCCGACCGGTACCTTTATCCACAATATTGAGATGTACCCCGGCAAGGGCGCACAGCTTGCGCGTTCGGCCGGCAACCAGGCCCAGCTGATGGCGAAGGAGAACGGCATGGCCCTCCTCCGTCTGCCGTCCGGCGAGCTGCGCAACGTGCCGGACAGCTGCATGGCGACTGTCGGCCAGGTCAGCAATCCGGAGCATGAGAATGTCAGCCTCGGTAAAGCGGGCCGCAAACGCCACATGGGTTGGCGTCCGACTGTCCGCGGTTCGGTCATGAACCCCTGCGATCACCCGCACGGTGGTGGTGAGGGCAAGAGCCCGATCGGCCGTCCCGGCCCGGTTACCCCTTGGGGCAAGCCCACCCTCGGATACAAGACCCGCCAGAAGCATAAGGCTTCCGATAAGTATATCGTGAAGCGCCGCGGCGCCAAGTAAGTCGGACGAAAGGAGATTTTGAATCATGGGAAGAAGCATTAAAAAAGGACCTTATGTTCAAGCCGCGCTTCTGAAAAGAGTGCGCGAAATGAACGAGACCGGCGAGAAGCGCGTGCTGCAGACCTGGAGCCGTTCGTCGACCATTTTCCCCGATTTCGTCGGACATACCTTTGCGGTGCATGATGGCCGCAAGCACGTTCCGGTCTATGTGACCGAGGATATGGTTGGCCACAAACTCGGCGAGTTTGCGCCGACCAGGACCTTCAAGGGCCACGCCGGCTCTAAAACCACGAAGTAGGCCGAAAGGAGAGGAAAACGATGGAAGCAAGGGCAACCCTTAAATACGCCCGTATTTCGCCCCGCAAGGTTTCGATTGTTCTGGATCTGATCCGCAATCAGCCGGCGGACAAAGCCATGGCGATCCTGAAGTTCACTCCGAAGGCCGCCTGCGAGTATTTGGAGAAACTTTTGAAATCCGCGATGGCAAACGCTGAAGCCAATCACAGCATGGATGTATCCCGCCTCTATGTGGCGGAGTGCTATGTCACTCCCGGCCCGATCCTCAAGCGGATCCGCGCCAAGGACCATGGCCGTGCACATCGCATCCTGAAGAGAACATCGCACGTTACCCTGGTACTCAGGGAAAAAGAAGACTAAGGAGGAGGTTATTCGTTATGGGCCAGAAAGTAAATCCCAACGGACTGCGTGTCGGCGTGATTCGTAACTGGAATTCCCGCTGGTATGCCAACGACCGCGACTTCGGCGATACTTTGGTTGAGGACTATAACCTCCGGAAGTACCTTAAGAAGACCCTGTATGATGCAGGCGTGCCGAAGATTGAAATCGAGCGTGACGCAAAGCGTGTGAAGATTCACATCCACTGCGCCAAGCCCGGCATGGTGATCGGCCGCAACGGCTCCGAGATTGAGAAGCTTCGCGCAACCTGCGAGAAGATGCTCGGCAAGCCGGTCAACATCAATATTGTAGAGGTTAAGAACCCCGACCTCAATGCGACTCTGGTGGCGGAGAATATTGCCGCTCAGCTGGAGAAGCGTGTTTCCTTCCGCCGCGCTATGAAGCTTGCCATCGGCAGAACCATGCGCCTCGGTGCCAAGGGAATCAAGACGCAGGTTTCGGGACGTCTCGGCGGCGCGGAAATCGCCCGATCCGAGCATTATCATGAGGGAACCATCCCGTTGCAGACACTGCGGGCAGACATTGATTACGGCTTTGCCGAGGCAGCCACGACCTACGGACGCATTGGCGTTAAGGTCTGGATCTACCAGGGCGAGGTGCTGCATGCCAGCGCGCCGAGAAGACCCCGCAGGGAAGGAGGCGCTCGCTAATGTTGATGCCTAAGCGTGTAAAATTCCGCAGAGTGCACAGAGGTCGTATGACCGGTACTGCGACTCGCGGCAACACCGTTTCGCACGGCGATTTCGGTTTGCAGGCACTTGAGCCGGCCTGGATCACCTCGAACCAGATTGAGGCCGCTCGTGTTGCCATGACCCGTTACATCAAGCGTGGCGGTCAGGTTTGGATTAAAATCTTCCCTGACAAGCCGGTTACCAAAAAACCTCTCGAAACTCGAATGGGTAAAGGTAAGGGCGCGCCCGAGTACTGGGTTGCCGTTGTCAAGCCCGGCAGAGTGATGTTCGAGATCGGCGGCGTTGATCAGGAGCTGGCGCGTGAGGCTATGCGTCTCGCCGCGAACAAGCTGCCTATCAAGTGTAAGTTTATTACGAAGCAGGAAATGGGTGGTGAGCAATAATGAACGTTAAGGAAATCAGAGAGAAAACCAGCGAAGAACTCGTAAAGGAACTGGCAGGACTCAAGGAAGAACTCTTCCATCTGCGTTTCCAGCACGCGATCAATCAGCTCGACAACCCGATGCGTCTTGTCGCCGTTAAGAAGGATATTGCCCGCGTGAAGACCATTCTTCGCGAAAAGGAATCCGCCGCAGACGGCGCCGAGTCGTAAGGAAAGGGAGGTAAAGGCTGATGAGCGAGAGAAACCTTCGTAAAACCAGGACGGGTATCGTGGCCAGCAACAAGATGGACAAAACCGTCGTGGTCGCTATTAAAGATAACGTAAAGCATCCGCTTTACAAAAAGATCATGAAGAAAACCGTGAAACTGAAAGCCCATGATGAGCAGAATGCCTGTAACATCGGCGACAGAGTTCTGGTTATGGAAACCCGCCCGCTGTCCAAGGACAAGAGATGGCGCGTGGTTGAAATCATTGAGAAGGCGAAGTAAGCCATTCGGTTAAGGAGGAAAACACTGTGATTCAACAACAGAGTTACCTCAAGGTCGCCGACAACACCGGTGCGAAGGAGATCATGTGCATCCGTGTTCTGGGCGGTTCCGGCAGGAGGTATGCCAATATTGGCGACGTCATCGTTGCTTCGGTTAAAAAAGCAGCACCCGGCGGCGTTGTTAAAAAAGGCGAGGTTGTAAAGGCTGTTGTCGTCAGATCTGCCAAGGGCCTGCGCCGCAACGACGGTACCTACATCAGATTCGATGAGAACGCTGCGGTCATCATCCGTGACGACAAAAACCCGAGGGGTACCCGTATCTTTGGGCCCGTCGCTCGTGAGCTGCGTGAGAAGGATTATATGAAGATCCTCTCCCTCGCTCCCGAAGTGCTCTGATGGAGGAGGTACCGGAATGAATATCAAAAAAGGCGATACGGTCAAAATCCTGACCGGCGACAAAAAGACCAACCGGGGCAAAACCGGTAAGGTTCTTGAGGTAAGCCCGAAGGAGGGTAAGGTGATTGTAGAGGGCCTCAACATGGTATCCAAGCATGTCAAGCCCCGCAAGGCCGGCGACCCTTCCGGCATCATTAAAGCAGAGAGCGCGATCTACGCCTGCAAGGTGCAGGTCGTCTGCCCCAAGTGCAAGAAGCCGACCCGCGTAGGTCACAAGATCTATGCCGACGGCAGAAAAGACCGCATGTGCAAAAAGTGCGGCGAGACTTTTTGAGTTAAGGAGGACATGACATGGCAAGGCTTAGGGACGAATACAAAGAGAAAATCGCTCCTGCGCTGATGAAGAAGTTCGGCTATAAGAGCGTCATGCAGATTCCGAAGCTCGAAAAGGTCGTCATCAACGTAGGCTGCGGCGAAGCAAAGGAGAACGCCAAGGTTGTCGACGCGATTACGTCTGACATCCGTCAGATCACCGGTCAGCAGCCGGTCGTCTGCAAGGCGAAGAAATCGGTTGCGAACTTCAAACTCCGTGAGGGTATGCCGATCGGTGTGAAGGTTACGCTGCGCGGAGATCGGATGTATGAATTCATCGATCGTCTTTTCAGCGCTGCGCTGCCCCGGGTTCGCGACTTCAGAGGGATCAACCCCAACTCTTTCGACGGCCGCGGCAACTATTCCATGGGTATCAAAGAGCAGCTCATTTTTCCTGAGATCGATTATGATAAGATTGACAAGGTTCGCGGTATGGATATCATCTTTGTTTCCACCGCCAATACCGATGAGGAAGCCAGAGAACTGCTGACGCTTATGGGCGCACCGTTCGCGAAGTAAGGAGAGTGAGAGAATTATGGCAAAGACTTCTATGAAGGTCAAGCAGAAGAGACCTGCAAAGTTTTCGACGAGAGAATACACCAGATGCAAAATCTGCGGCCGTCCTCACGCTTATCTTCGCAAGTACGGCATTTGCCGCATCTGCTTCAGGGAGCTCGCCTACAAAGGCGAAATCCCCGGCGTGAAAAAGGCCAGCTGGTAAGAGCTTTATGCAAAGGAGGTTGACGGAATGCAAATCACCGATACAATCGCAGATATGCTGACGAGAATTCGGAACGCAAATTCTGCCAAACATGATTCGGTTGATATCCCGGCGTCAAATGTGAAAAAGGCGATTGCCCAGATTCTGCTTGACGAGGGTTACATTAACGGCTTTACCGTCGCAGAGGACGGAAAGCAGGGGATGATCCATATTACTTTGAAATATGGCCCCAACAAATCGCAGGTCATTACCGGTCTCCGCAGAGTGTCGAAGCCGGGTCTGCGTATTTACAGCAGCGTAGAGGATATGCCCAGGGTCATGAAGGGCCTCGGCATCGCGATCCTCTCTACCTCAAAAGGGATCATGACGGATAAGCAGGCCCGCGTCGCCAATGTCGGCGGCGAGGTGCTGGCCTTCGTCTGGTAAGGGGGTGCAATGACATGTCTCGTATAGGAAGAAAACCCATTGCGATTCCCGCCGGTGTAGAGGTAAAAATCAACGGCAACGAAGTGACCGTCAAGGGGCCTAAGGGAACTTTGACCAACTCCTTCAACAAGGATATGGCCATCTCCGTGGAAGGCTCTGAGATCCTTGTGACCCGCCCGAGCGACGACAAGGAGCACAGAGCATTGCACGGGCTGACCCGTACCCTCATCGCCAACATGGTGGAGGGCGTGACCACCGGCTTCAAGAAGGAGCTGGAGGTAAACGGCGTCGGTTATCGTGTGCAGAAGCAGGGCAAGAACCTTGTAATGAATCTGGGCTTTTCGCACCAGGTCATCGTGTCGGAAGTGGACGGCATCACCATTGATGTCCCCAACCCGAACGCGATCGTAATTTCCGGTGCCGACAAGCAGCGGGTCGGCCAGTTTGCGGCCGAGATTCGCGAGAAGCGTCCGCCTGAGCCGTACAAGGGCAAGGGCATCAAGTACGCCGGCGAGCACATCCGCCGCAAAGAAGGTAAGGCCGGTAAGGGCGCAAAGAAGTAATTGAAGGAGTGAATGAAACATGGTTAAAAAGCATGACAGCAACAAGGCGAGACTTCATCGCCATGTGCGCGTGCGCGGTAAGATCAGCGGTACTGCTGAACGTCCGCGTCTGAACGTATTCCGCTCCAACAGCAATATTTACGCCCAGCTGATCGACGATGTAAAGGGTGTTACCCTGGCGGCCGCCTCCTCTGTGGAGAAAGAGTTCGAGGGCAGCGGCAGCAATAAGGAAGGCGCTCGCAAGGTTGGACAGATGATTGCAAAGCGTGCCGCAGATAAGGGCATCACCGAGGTTGTTTTCGACCGCGGCGGCTATCTTTATCACGGACGTGTCATGGAGCTGGCCGAAGGAGCCCGTGAGGGCGGCCTCAAGTTCTAATAAAAGGAGGAGGAGTACTTTTGGCTAACAATTTTGACGCAAATAACGAGTATAAAGAGAAGGTCGTTGCCATCAACCGTGTATCCAAAACGGTTAAGGGCGGCCGTATTATGAAATTCTCCGCGCTGGTCGTCGTTGGCGACGGCAAGGGCAAGGTTGGCTTCGGCCTGGGGAAGGCCGGCGAAGTGCCGGACGCGATCCGCAAGGGCATCGAGGACGCCAAAAAGAACATGATTCAGATAGCGCTCAAGGATACCACGATTCCGCATGAGATTATCGGTGAGTTCGGCGCGGGCAAGGTTCTGCTCAAGCCGGCTGCCCCCGGTACCGGCGTTATCGCCGGCGGCCCGGTTCGTGCGGTCGTCGAGGTCGTTGGAATCAAGGATATCCGCGCCAAGGCGCTGCGTTCCAACAATCCCTGCAATGTTGTTCGCGCGACGGTTGCCGGTCTGGCTGCGCTGCGCAATGCCGATGAGGTTGCGGCGATCCGCGGCAAGTCGGTCAAAGAAATCTTAGGTTAAGGAGGAGCAGCACTATGGCGGAAAATGCATATAAGGCTGCCAGCCTTAAAGTAAAGCTTGTACGGAGCCTGATCGGTTCCAAAAAGGATCAGATTGCCACGGCGGAGGCGCTGGGTCTCCGCAAGGTCGGGGATGAGCGGGTACAGCCCAACAATGTTCAGACCATCGGCAAAATCAACAAGATTATCCACCTCGTCGAGGTAACCGAAGCGTAAAGCAAGGAGGTGCGAAACCATGAAATTAAATGAACTGTCACCGGTCGAGGGCTCTACGCGGGAAGTAAAGCGCATCGGCAGAGGGCATGGCTCGGGCAACGGCAAGACTGCCGGCAAGGGTCATAAGGGACAGAAGGCCCGTGCGGGCAGAGGCATGCGCGCCGGCTTTGAAGGCGGCCAGATGCCGCTGCAGCGCCGTGTGCCGAAGCGCGGCTTCAACAACATCTTTGCAACCGAATATGTCATTGTCAACGTATCCGACCTTGACGTGTTTGAGGATGGCGCTGTTGTAGACAGCGCGGCGTTGAAAGCCAAGGGTCTTGTCGGAAAAACGCTGGACGGCGTCAAGATTCTCGGAAATGGAGAAATTTCCAAGAAGCTGACCGTAAAAGCCGCTGCTTTTTCAGGCTCTGCAAAGGAGAAGATCGAAGCGGCCGGCGGAAAGGCCGAGGTAGAATGATATGTTTAAAACATTGAAAAACGCTTGGGCCGTCCCTGAACTTCGCAGGAAGTTTTTGTTTACGCTGATGATTATCATCATTTTCCGGATCGGATCGGTTATCCCGGTTCCCTTCATTGATGTAGAGGCGCTTAAAAACAGCCTGACCGGGGAAAGCGTAAACGAGTTTTTCAGTTACATTTCCATTCTGACCGGCGGCGGCCTGGAATATGGCGCGATTTTCGCCATGTCGGTCACCCCATACATCAATTCATCCATTATCATGCAGCTTCTGGCGGTCGCGATTCCGCCGCTCGGCCGTCTCCAGCAGGAGGGGGTTGAGGGGCAGAAGAAGATCGCGCAGATCACCCGGTATGTTACCGTTCTGCTCGGCCTGATCCAGGGCAGCGCTTACTACATCTACCTCTATCGGAGCAACATGATCTCGGTCAGAGGCGGCTGGATCTGGCTGGCGGCGCCGGTTATCATCCTCTGCTTTACCGCAGGTTCGGCTCTGATGATGTGGATGGGCGAGCGGATCGACGAAAAGGGTATCGGCAACGGTATCTCCATCCTGCTGTTCTCGGGTATTATTTCGAGAGCGCCGCAGGCGGCACAGTACCTCTGGGGCTACATTCGGCTGAAGAAGTATGTGCAGGTCGCGGCCGTGCTGCTGATCTTCCTCCTCGTGATTGCCTTCATCGTCTGGATGACCGGCGCCGAGCGCAGGATCCCGATTCAGTATGCCAAGCGGGTTGTCGGCCGCAAAATGTACGGCGGACAGAATACCCACATGCCGATCAAGGTCAACATGTCGGGCGTTATGCCGATCATCTTCGCAAGCTCGATCCTTTCGATTCCGACCATGTTCCTTTCCTTCATGGGAACTTCGAAAGCCGATACCAGCCTTTACAAGGCGCTGACGCTCTTCAGCTATCGCGGCGCGTTCTACGCCATTCTGTATTTCCTGCTGATTATCGGGTTTGCCTATTTCTATGCGACCATCCAGTATAATCCGATTGAGATGGCCAACAATCTCCGCAAGAACAGCGGCGCGATTCCGGGTATTCGTCCGGGCAAGCCGACCGCCGATTTCATTGCGAAGATTCTGTCCAGGATCACCCTGATCGGCGCGCTTTTCCTGAGCGTTGTCGCCATCCTGCCGATTATCGTCGGCAATGTGGGCGGTATCCAGATTTCCTTGGGCGGTACCTCGGTGCTCATCCTTGTCGGTGTTGCGCTGGATACGGTTCAGAATGTGGAGTCTCAGATGATGATGCGCCACTACAAGGGCTTCCTTGACTAACCGAACGAAAGGATGGTCACAGGAATGAATTTGATTCTTTTGGGCGCGCCGGGCGCCGGTAAAGGCACCCAGGCGGAAATTATTTGCAGCAAATTCTCCATTCCCGCAATTTCGACCGGCAACATCATTCGTGAGTCGATGAAAGCCGGTACCGAGATGGGCAAGAAAGCCAAAGCTTTCGTGGACGAAGGCAAGCTGGTTCCGGATGCGGTCGTCATCGGCATCATTCAGGAGCGGCTGGCCAAGGACGATTGCAAGAACGGTTTTATTCTCGACGGTTTCCCGCGCACCATTCCGCAGGCGGAGGCGCTGGACGAGATGGGGATTGTCATCGACCGGGTCCTTTCGATTGAGGTCTCGGACGAGGATATCACCCGTCGGATGTCCGGCCGCCGCGTCTGCAGCGGCTGCGGCGCGAGCTACCATGTCGAGTTCAAACCGAGTAAGGCCGAGGGTGTTTGTGACGCCTGCGGCGAGGCTCTGGTTCAGCGGAAGGACGACGCACCCGAGACGGTGCTGGATCGTTTGAAGGTCTATCATGAGCAGACCGAGCCGCTGAAGGACTACTATGCCAAGAGCGGGAAGCTTCGTATCGTGCAGGGACAGGAAAAGGTTGAGGATACGACCCGGCTGACCCTTGCCGCGTTGGAGGCGTAGAAAGCATGATTGTGCTGAAAACCGAACGTGAGATTGCTCTCATGCGGGAGGCCGGGCGGATCTCGGCCATGGCACTGCAGCTGGTTGGTGAAGCGGTCGAGCCGGGCGTTACAACGGCCGAGCTTGATCGCCTCGCCGAGAAGTATATCCGAAGCCAGGGTGCAAAGCCCAACTTCAAAGGATATAACGGATTTCCGGCTACGGCATGCATCTCTGTAAACGATCAGGTGATTCATGGCATACCGAACAAACACACCGTTATCAAAGCGGGCGACATCGTCAGCGTTGATCTCGGCGCCGTGTTTGAGGGGTACCACGGCGACAACGCCGCTACCTTTGCCGCCGGGCAGATCAGTCCGGAGGCACAGCGTCTGCTCGACGCGACGGAGGAGAGCCTTTATGAAGGCATCCGCGCCGCAAAGGCAGGCGGGCGGATCGGCGATATTTCGTCGGCGGTACAGCGGTATGTGGAAGCCCGCGGTTACTCGGTGGTTCGACAATATGTCGGGCACGGAGTAGGTGCGAGCCTGCATGAGGCACCTGAGGTGCCGAACTTCGGCACACCCGGACACGGCGTGCGTCTGCTGCCCGGGATGACTCTTGCCATTGAGCCTATGGTTAACATGGGCACGGAAAAGGTTAAGGTCCTGCCGGACGGCTGGACGGTCCTGACGGCCGACGGTTCGCTCTCGGCCCACTTTGAAAAATCGATCGTCGTGACTGCGGACGGTCCGCAGATTCTGACGCAGGTCTGACGGGGTAGGGTATGGACCGGATGGAAAAAGGACGCGTTGTCCGCTCTTTGGCGGGCAGGGATCAGAACCGGCTGCTGGCGGTTATGGGTGAGGCGGATGGGCTTTACCTCCTCTGTGATGGGAAGGAACGCCCGCTCTCGCGCCCCAAGCGCAAGAATCCGCGGCATCTTCTGCCGACGGCCGACCACCTGACCGAGGCGCAGATGTCCACCAACCGCGCGCTGCGCAAGGCCCTCCGCCTATTTGCGGAGACATCATTGGTTTAAGAGGAGGCTCACGAATGTCCAAAGCGGATATGATCGAAATTGAAGGCACGGTACTTGAAACACTGCCCAATGCGGTGTTCAAGGTCGAAATCCCGGGCAATCATATCATTACGGCGTACATCTCCGGCAAGCTGCGTATGAACTTCATCCGCATTATGCCGGGCGACCGGGTCACGGTTGAGATGTCGCCTTATGACCTGACAAAGGGACGCATAACCTGGCG
>UQRS01000027.1 GCA_900543525.1 uncultured Oscillospiraceae bacterium | reverse complement strand
CCGAGCTGGAGCTGTTTGGGTATATAAAGCCGGTGCCGGGCGGCCGGTACACACTCTGCTGACCGGCAGATTCTTTCATTTTTCATTTTGCTGATTCATACGCCCTGCGCAGCCGGAGAGGCTGCAAACGCGCGTATTTTAAAATTATAAAACAGGAGAGACAAGATGTCGAAATTAGTGATTGTGGAGTCGCCGTCCAAGATCAAGACGGTTAAGAAGATTTTGGGCTCGGATTATGAGGTTATGGCCTCCAAAGGGCACGTGCGGGACTTGCCGAAAAGCACGCTGGGGGTTGATGTCGAACACGATTTCAAGCCCAAATATCTTGAAATGTCGGATAAAAAGGATCTGATCAAGCAGCTGCGGCAGGCCGCGGCCGATGCCGATATGGTCTATCTCGCCACCGACCCGGACCGGGAGGGAGAGGCGATTTCCTGGCATCTCGCGCAGCTTCTCGGCCTGAATATGGATGAAAACAACCGGGTCGAGTTCAATGAGATCACCAAAACCGGTGTGACCGCCGGAATGAAAAATCCGCACAAGATCAATCTCGACCTGGTCGACGCGCAGCAGGCCAGACGGGTGCTCGACCGCATCGTCGGTTACAAGCTCAGCCCCTTCCTCTGGAAGAAGGTGCGCAGAGGGCTGTCGGCCGGCCGTGTGCAGTCGGTCGCCCTCAAGCTGATCGTCGATCGGGAGAAGGAGATCAAGGCTTTCAAATCGGAGGAGTACTGGTCGATCGACGCAAAATTCACCCATCCTTCCCGCCGCGTGTTTGAGGCCAAGCTTACTGCGAAGGACGGCAAAAAGCTGGCCACTATCAAGAACGAAGCGGCCGCGAAGGCCATTCTGGATGAGCTGGACGGTGCGGCCTATACCATCAAGTCGGTGAAAAAAGGCGTGCGCAACAAACAGCCGGCGCCGCCCTTTATCACCTCCACCCTGCAGCAGGATGCCTCCCGCAAGCTGGGGTTTGAGGGACAGCGCACCATGCGGATCGCCCAGCAGCTTTATGAAGGCGTCGAGCTGCCCGAGCTTGGCAATGTGGGTCTGATTACCTACATGCGTACCGACTCTCTCCGCATTTCGGAGGAGGCGAGGGCGGCTGCAAACGAGTATATCACCGGCCGCTACGGCAAGGACTACCTGCCCGAAAAGCCGCGTTATTTTAAAACCAAAAGCGGCGCGCAGGACGCGCATGAGGCCATTCGTCCGACCATGATTCCGCTTTCTCCCGACCGGGTGAAGGGGTCTCTCACCGCCGATCAGTTCAAGCTGTACAAGCTGATCTGGGAGCGTTTTATCGCCAGCCTGATGGCCGCCTGTGTGCAGGATACCGTTTCGGCCGGGATTGCGGCCGAGTGCACCTCGGGAACCGAGTATACCTTTGGCGCAAGCGGCTTTACCGTCCGGTTTGACGGCTTCACCGTGCTGTATGAGGAGGGGCGCGACGACGCCGATGAGGAAAGCGGCGGCACGCTGCCCGAGCTGAAAAAGGGCGAGAATGTCAAGCCGAAGTCCATCACGCCCAATCAGCATTTTACTCAGCCGCCGGCGCGGTATACCGAGCCGACCCTGATCAAGGCGCTGGACGAGTACGGCATCGGCCGCCCCTCGACCTATGCGCCGATCATCTCCAACATTCAGCAGCGGGAGTATATCGAGCGGGAGAAGAAGTCTCTCAAGCCGACCGCGCTGGGGGAGATTGTGACCGGCCTGATGACCGAGTATTTTCCCGACATCGTCAACACCGAGTTTACCGCCAATATGGAGAAGGACCTCGACCGCATCGGGGAGGGGCAGCTCGGCTGGGTGGATACCATCCGCGGCTTCTATGACGGGTTTGCCGACACTTTGGAAAAGGCGGAGAAAAACATGGACGGCGTCAAGATCAAGGTGCCGGATGTGGAATCCGACGTGGTTTGCGAGCGCTGCGGCCGGAAGATGGTGGTCAAATCCGGCCGGTTCGGCAAATTCCTCGCCTGCCCGGGATATCCCGAGTGCAAAAATACCAAGCCGATCGTGAAGGAGATGCCGGGCAAATGCCCCAAGTGCGGCGGAAAAATTCTCGAACGCAAGAGCAAGAACGGCTATAAATACTTCGGCTGCGAGCAGGGCGCAAAGTGCGGCTTCATGACCTGGGATGAGCCGACGGCTGAGGTTTGCCCGAACTGCGGCAAGACCCTCTTCAAAAAGCGCGGCGGCATCCTCCATTGCGCGGATGAGGCCTGCGGCTACGAGGTCAAGCTGGAGCGCGGCAAGAAGGGCAAGGCTGCGGCCAAGTCCGAAAAACCGGCGGAATAATTCCTGCCGCTTTTTGAAGCTTCTGCATTTTGGGTAAAACGAGAACCGGGAGGGGAGGCGGCCTGCCGCGATGGATCGGCTGCGATTTCTTGAATGCTGCGACCGCGCCTCCTCCGACAGAGATTTGTCGGGCGGCATCGGCACGCTGGGGGAGAAAACCCTCCATGCCGTGCTGAAGGCCTACTTTGAGCCGCTGGCCGAAAACCGCGAGGTGCCGGTCGGCCGCTACGTCGCCGACATCGTGGGGGAGGATGGAATCATCGAGATTCAGACCGGCTCCTTCACGCCGCTGCGCCCCAAGCTTTCGGCGTTTTTGGAGGCGGCGCGGGTCACAGTGGTGCATCCGATTCCGCGCAGGAAGTGGCTGGTCACCCTCGACCCGGAAACGGGGGAGATACTCTCCCGCCGTCGTTCGCCGAAAACCGGACGGGCGCTGGACGCGCTGCCCGAGCTGTACCGGATCGCCCCCTTTTTGATCCACCCGCGCTTTCGCCTTTGTCTGCTGCTGGTGGATCTGGCGGAGTATCGGATTCCGGTGCAAAGAAGCCGCCGCAACCACCGCGGATATTCGAGGGTAGAGCGGATTCCCCTCTCGCTGGAGGGGGAGATGTGGTTTCGGCAGCCATCCGACTATTTGCAGCTGCTGCCGGGGGTGGAGGCGCTGTCTCCTGCCTTTACCGCGCGCGACGCGGCGGTTGCGGCCGGTCTTCGGCCGGAAGAGGCCTCCGACCTGCTGCGGCTGCTCTACCGCATGGGGATTGCCGAGCGGGTCGGCAAGGCGGGGAATGCCTACCTCTATCGCTTGGCGGAGTCTTTTTGAATGAAGAAAATTATGGTGATTGTATGATAAAAATAACCGTGATCGGCGCCGGCCTCTGCGGGTGCGAGGCCGCCTTTGCCGCTGCTGAAAGAGGGGCGCAGGTCGACCTGATCGAGATGAAGCCGCAGGAGATGTCTCCGGCGCACCACTCGCCCCTGCTGGCCGAGCTGGTCTGCTCCAACTCGCTCAAGGCGGCGCGGATTGATTCGGCTGCCGGCCTTTTAAAAGAGGAGATGCGCCGCCTCGGCTCGCTGTGTATGGAGGCCGCGGCGGCCTCCTCCGTGGCGGCGGGCGGCGCGCTGGCCGTCGACCGGGATGCCTTTTCTTCCCGGATTACCGAGCGGATTTCGAAGCATCCGAACATCCGCCTGATCTCCCGCCGGCAGGAGGTTCTGCCCGACGACGGAGTGACGGTGGTCGCAACCGGCCCGCTGACCGACGGCCGTCTGGCGGAGGAGATACGCCGCCTCTGCGGCAGAGATTATCTCAGCTTTTACGACGCGGCCGCGCCCATCGTGACAGCCGACAGTATAGATATGTCGATCGCCTTTCGTGCCTCCCGCTACGGACGGGGAGAGGCGGAGGAGGGGGACTATATCAACCTCCCGATGAACCGGGAAGAGTACGAGTGGTTCTATACCGCGCTGGTGGAGG
Source organism: uncultured Oscillospiraceae bacterium (assembly GCA_900543525.1). Classification (GTDB taxonomy): domain Bacteria; phylum Bacillota; class Clostridia; order Oscillospirales; family Acutalibacteraceae; genus UQRS01. The sequence goes on along the minus strand of UQRS01000027.1, from coordinate 22,183 downwards.
GGGAGCAGGCGCCGCTCAAGGATTTTGACCGTCCCTTAACGGTGTATGAGGGCTGCATGCCGATCGAAGTGATGGCACGCCGCGGCGCCGACACCATGCGGTTCGGCCCCCTGAAGCCGGTCGGCCTGCGCGACCCGCGCACCGGGCATCGCCCCTGGGCGGCCGCCCAGCTCCGGAGGGAGAATGCCGACGGCACCCTCTACAACCTCGTCGGGTTTCAGACCAACCTGAAATTTGGGGAGCAGAAGCGGATTTTCTCCATGCTGCCGGGACTCGGCGGGGCGGAGTTTGTACGCTACGGCGTCATGCACCGCAACTCCTTTATCTGCTCGCCAAAGCTGCTGAACGCCGGCTACGCCATGCGGGAGCGGCCGGAGATGTTCTTTGCCGGGCAGCTCTGCGGCGTGGAGGGGTATATGGAATCGGCCTCCTCCGGGATACTGGCCGGGATCAACGCGGTTCGGGCGGCCGGGGGCGCGCCGCCTCTGATTTTGCCCAAGTTTACCATGATGGGGGCGCTGGCCGGCTACATCAGCGACCCGACGGTGGAAAAATTCCAGCCGATGGGTGCAAACTTCGGCATCCTACCCCCGATCGAGCCGCACATCCGGGACAAGCGGGAGCGCTATGCTGCGCTGTCCCGCCGCTCGCTCGACTGGTTTTCGGAGAATATTGCCGGCCGGCCGCTGGTATAAAGCCTCTAAACCGGCGAACGACCGGGCGCCGCGCGGCATTTTTGAAACGGTGACAAAGGGCGGAGGCTTGCCCCCTCTGCCGTTATGGAGGGCGGCGCGACCTGCGGCCGCCGGGTACCTGTTTATGGATACGCATCAGAAGGGATGGAGTACATATGAAAATTATTGTGGACGCTTTCGGCGGGGATAACGCCCCGCTGTCGGTGATCGCCGGCGCACGGCAGGCGGTCGACGAGCAGGGGGTGGAGGTCCTCCTGGTCGGGGACGAGAGTAAAATCAAGGCCTGCGCCGCAGAGCAGAACATCTCCCTTTCGGGGATCGAGATCCGGCATGCCGACGATGTGATCACCATGCATGACGAGCCGGGAGAAATCCTCAAATCCAAGAAAAACAGCTCGATGGCGGTCGCCTTGTCGGCTCTCGCCGCGGGAGAAGGGGATGCCTTCGTCTCGGCGGGGAGTACGGGCGCAATTGTAGTCGGCGCGACCTTTATCGTCAAGCGGATCAAGGGGGTCAAGCGGGCGGCGCTCTGCACCTACATGCCGACGGCGAAGGGGCATTATTTCCTCACCGACGTGGGGGCCAACGCCGACTGCCGGGCGGAGATGCTGGTGCAGTTCGCCGTGATGGCCTCGGTCTATCTTGAAAAGGCGGGCGGCGTGTCGAATCCCACCGTCGGCCTGGTCAACATCGGCACGGAGGAGACCAAGGGCGGCGCCCTGCAGCTGGAGGCTTACGACCTGCTGAAAAAGGCGCCGATCAACTTTATCGGGAATGTGGAGGCGCGCGACCTCAACAGCGGTGTTTGCGACATCGCGGTGGCCGACGGCTTCACCGGCAACGTGATCCTCAAGCTGACCGAGGGGGTGGCCGGCACCCTGATGGGTATGATCAAGGGCGTGTTCAAGCGCAATTTTGCCGGAAAGCTGGCCGCCATGATGGTCATGCCGGGGCTGAAAGCGCTTAAGAAAACCATGGATTATACCGAAGTCGGCGGCGCGCCTCTGATGGGGATTGCGAAGCCGGTGATCAAGGCGCACGGCAGCTCAGACGCCAACGCCATCAAAAATGCCATCCGGCAGGCGGCCGCTTATGCTGGCGGCGGCGTGATTGAAAAAATCTCGTCTGAGCTGGCCGCCTCCGGGAAGGGGACGGCCGGAAAGGCCGGGGAATAATCCCGGGACAAAACAGGAAGGACGATTTTTGGATATGACCGAACTGGAACAAAAAATTGGATACAGCTTTCAAAATCCGCTGCTGCTGCACCGGGCGCTCTGCCACTCCTCTTACGCGAACGAGGTCAAGGGGGGAGAGGCCTCCAACGAGCGGCTGGAGTTTTTGGGAGACGCGGTGCTTTCGATTGTTGTATCCCGGCATATTTTTCTGCACTTCACCCACCTGCCGGAGGGGGAGCTGACCAAGCTGCGTGCCGCGCTGGTGTGTGAGAAATCGCTGCACAAGTTTGCTTTGGCGCTGGGGCTTGGAGAGTATCTCCTCCTCGGAAAGGGGGAGAGTCAGAACGGCGGTCGGGAGCGGCCGTCGATTCTGGCCGACGCGTTTGAGGCGCTGATTGCCGCACTCTATCTCGACGGCGGGATCGAGGCGGCCAGCCGTTTTATCATGAGCTATGTAACCGGCGCGATTGAGGAGTTCGGGCACAAGCCTGCCTTCAAGGATTACAAGACCGCTTTGCAGGAGATTATTCAGAAAAATCCGGAGGAGCAGGTCGACTATGTCCTGACGGGAGAGAGCGGACCGGATCATGACAAGCGCTTCACGGTGGAGGTGCACCTGAACTCCAACGTGATCGGGCACGGCACCGGCCGCAGCAAGAAGGAGGCCGAGCAGAACGCCGCACATCAGGCGCTGCAATTGATGGGGGAGGAAATCTGACCGGCATTTTTTAAAATTTGCCGGCTTCTCCGACTCTGTGACCTTTCCTATCGAAAGGATGAAAAAAGAAAGGCGGTGCGCCGCATGGGACGGCACGCGAACATTTCCATTTTTGTCCCCCACCGCGGCTGCCCGCACCGGTGCAGCTTCTGCGACCAGCGGGCGATCACCGGGCAGGCCGCCCTCCCTACGAGTGAGGCGGTCGCCGCCGTCGTCCGCAGAGGGATAGAGACCGGCTTCGGCGGCGCAAAAACGGCCGAGATCGCCTTTTTCGGCGGAAGCTTCACCGCCATCGACCGGCCGGAGATGCTCCGGCTGCTTGACGCCGCCTATCCCTTTGTCCGTTCGGGCGCGGTGGACGGCATTCGGGTTTCCACCCGGCCGGACGCCATAGATCGGGAGGTTCTGGAGCTGCTCGCCGCCCGCGGCGTGACTGCAATCGAGCTCGGCGCGCAGAGTATGGAGCAGGAAGTCTTAAAGAAAAACCGCAGGGGACACACGCCCCGCGATGTGGAAAACGCTGCGGCGCTGATCAAGGCGTGCGGCTTTTCTCTGGGACTTCAGATGATGACCGGCCTGCCCGGGGACGACGACGCGGGCGCGCTCCGCACGGCCGACCGGTTGATCGCCCTGCAGCCGGAGACGGTGCGTATCTACCCCCTCCTTGTGCTGCGGGGAACCGAGGTCGCCCGGCTGTATACCTCCGGCGAGTTTGTACCGCAGACGCTGGAGCAGGCGGTCGCCCTCTGCGCCCGGCTGCTGCCGCTGTTTGAGGAAAATAATATTCGTGTGATCCGGCTCGGCCTCCATACAGTGGAGGAGGAGAGCCTCCTTGCCGGGCCGTGGCACCCCGCCTTCAGCGAGCTTTGCTACAGCCGACGGTATCTGGAGGCCTTCACGACGGCCTTCGCCGGACGAAAGGCGGGAGACTACACCCTCCTTGTCGCGGCGGGGGAGCAGTCGAAGGCAACCGGGCAGAAGCGCTGCAATCTCTCTGCCCTGAAGGAACAGGGCTGGAATGTGAAAATACAGGAATCCCCGACGCTTTCGCCGGGGAGGTTTGAGATCATACAGGGGAGGAATCCGATTTGCTGCTGAAATCGATTGAAGCACAGGGCTTCAAATCCTTTGCCGACAAAACGGTGCTGACCTTCGGTAAGGGCATCACCGCGGTGGTCGGGCCGAACGGCAGCGGAAAGAGCAATATTTCCGACGCGGTGCGCTGGGTGCTGGGCGAGCAGTCGACCAAAACCCTCCGCAGCCATAAGATGGAGGATGTCATTTTCGGCGGAACGGCGGCCCGGCGGCCGCAGGGCTTTGCCGAGGTCACGCTGACCATCGACAACCGCGACCGCAGCCTCAATTTCGATAACGACACGGTCTCGATCACCCGACGCTACTACCGCTCGGGGGAGAGTGAGTATCAGATCAACAAGGCGACCGTGCTGTTAAAAAATATTCACGAGCTGTTTATGGATACCGGCCTCGGCCGGGACGGCTATTCCATGATCGGGCAGGGAAAAATCGACAGCATCGTCGGCAGCAAGTCGAACGAGCGCCGCGATATTTTTGAGGAGGCCGCCGGCATCTCCAAATACCGCTACCGCAAGCTGGAAGCCGAGCGCAAGCTCGACCGTGCGGAGGAAAATCTGCTCCGCCTGCGGGATATTCTGGCCGAGCTGGAGGATCGCGTCGGCCCTCTGGCCGAGCAGAGCAAAAAGGCGGAGGCTTTTCTTGAATACAGCGCCGAAAAACGGGAGCTGGAAATCGGCCTCTGGCTGCACACCCTCTCCCGCGCGGGGGAGCTTCTGCAGGCGCAGGAGGAGAAAATCGCCCTCGCCGAGGCCCAGTATCGGGAGACCGAGGCCGACCTCGGCCGCATGGATGAAGAGACTGAGGCGGCCGCCCTCCGGATGCAGGAGCTGGCCGCTGCGGTCGACGACACCCGCCGCCGGATCGCGGCACTGGAGGAGGAGGCCGCCCGTAAGGAGGGGGAGATCGCCGTTTTGGAGAATACCATTTTCCATAACGGAGAGTCGATTGCCCGCCTGACGCGCGAGCTGGAAACCCTCGATCAGAGCTTTGCGGAGGCGGAGGCCGGGATTGCAAAAAAGCAGGACGAGGCCGACGCCAAGAGCCGGGAAATCGACGGCGAGCAAAAGCTGCTGGATGAAAAAAACACCGAGCTGCAGAACCTGATTCAGGGGAGCGAAGGCTTCTCCCGCAAAATTGAGGAGCTGGTGCTCTCCCTCAACGCCGTGTCGGAGGAGGTCTCCGACTGCCGGGTGCGGGCGGTGACGGCCGCCTCCTCGGTGGCGGAGATTGAGGCGCGGCAGTCGGCTGCGCTGAACCTGAAAACCGAGCAGGCGGAGAAAACCGAAAAGCTGAAGGCCGAGCAGGCCGCGCTGGCCGCCGACCGCGCCCGTGTGGAGGAGGAGAGAGCCTCCGCCCGCAACACGCTGTCGGGGTACGAGCTTCGCAAAAACAGCCGCACGGCCGACTGCGACCGGCTGAAAAAAGAACTGGATACCCTCAGCCTCGATATGGGAGAGAAGCTGCGCCGGGTGCGGATTCTGGTCGATCTGGAACAGAGCATGGAGGGCTTTTCGGGCGCGGTCAAGCAGGTTGTAAAGGAGGCCGAGGCCGGCCGCCTCACCGGGGTGCATGGGCCGGTCTCCCGCCTGATCCGGGTGGAGAAGCCCTACGCGATCGCGGTGGAGACGGCGCTCGGCAACAAGATACAGAATATTGTGGTCGATTCCGAGGGGGACGCCAAGCGCGCCATCGCTTTCCTTAAAAAGCAGAAGGGCGGCCGGGCAACCTTTCTGCCGGTGGCGACCATCCGTGGCCGCCGTCTGCATGAAAAGGGGCTGGACGCGCTGGACGGCGTGGTGGACATCGCTGCTGCGCTGGTCGACTGCGACCCCAAATATCGGGAAATTGTGGACAACCTCCTTGGCGCTACGCTGGTGGCGGAGGATATTGACGCCGCCGTTTCGGCCGCGCGCAAGTATGGCTATCGCTTCAAGATTGTCACCCTCGACGGCCAGGTGGTCAACGCCGGCGGCAGCCTGACCGGCGGTTCACTTGCTCGGAATGCCGGTCTCCTCGGCCGGTCGGAGGAGATCAAGCGCCTGAAGGCTGAGGCCGAGACGCTCAAAAAAACCTCCGAGGAAAGGACAAAGGCTCTGGCCGACGCACAGGCCGAGCTGGATAAAACCGTCGCCGAGATGACCGCCGTGCAGGCCGAAATCACCACCTGCACCGAGGACCTTATCCGGATTGAGGGGGAGGAACGCCGGGTCTCCGGTGCGCTGGAGGAGAGCGGCCGCACCCTTCGCGAGCTGGAGGCGGAGACCTCTGCCGCTGCCGAGCGGCTGCGCACGCTGCGCGAGTCCGAGGTGGCCGAGCAGGGGCAAATCACCGCGCTGGAGGAAAAGGCAGCCGCCCTGCAAAGCGAGATCGACGCGGCGACCGGCGGCCGGGACGAGCTTTCCCGCAACAGAGAGCGGCTGTCGGCCGCGGTAGGGGAGAGCAAGCTGCGCATCTCTTTGATGGAGAAGGACAGGGAGGCCTGCCTCCTCGCCGCCGAGCAGATTCGCACGGCGGCCGGGAACCGCGCGGCGCGTCAGGCCGAAATTGCGGCCGAGCAGGCCGAGCTCGGCGCGAAGAATGACGCGCTGACCGGGCAGATTGAGGCGGTTCGCGCCGAAATCGCGGCCAAAAAGGCCGAAGCCGCCGCGCTGGAGGAGCGGATTGCCGCCCTCTCGGCCGAGCGGATGGAGCGGGAAGCCTTCTCCGGCCGTCTGCGCGCCGAGGAGAAGGCGCGGCAGGAGAATAAGGAGCGCCTCAGCGGGGAGATTGCCCGCCTGACCGAGCGGCGGGAGGCCATGATCCGCGAGCATGATGAGATTATCGGCCGCCTCTTTGACGAGTACGGCATGACCCGGAGCGAGGCGGAGGCCTCCGGCATTCGGGTGGAGGAACCGGCCGAGGCCAAGCGTCGGCTGGAGGAGATTAAAGGAAAGATCAAGCGCCTCGGCAATGTCAACGTCGGCGCGATTGAGGAGTATAAGGAGGTCGGCGAGCGTTACGACTTCATGAAAGCCCAGCTGGAGGATGTGGAAGCCTCCAAGGCCGAGCTGCACCGGCTGATCAAGGATTTGACCTCGAGCATGGAGGCGCAGTTTAAAGAGGGCTTTACGGCCGTGGCGGGGCATTTTTCGACCGTGTTTACCGAGCTGTTCGGCGGCGGAAAGGGAGAGTTGCAGCTCAGCGATCCCGACAACCTGCTGGAAAGCGGGATCGAGATTATCGTCCAGCCGCCCGGCAAAAAGGTCTCGTCGATCGAGCTGCTTTCGGGCGGAGAGAAGGCGCTGATCGCCCTCTCGATCTATTTCGCGATTATGAAGGTCAACCCGCCCCCCTTCTGCATGCTGGATGAGGTGGAGACCGCGCTCGACGACATCAATGTCGACCGGTTCGCCGAGTATCTGCATAAAATGGGGGATAAAACGCAATTTATTTGTATTACCCACCGGCGCGGCACGATGGAGGAGGCCGACATGCTCTACGGTGTCACCATGCAGGAGAAGGGTGTCTCCAAGCTTTTGCAGCTCAACGTGGCCGAGCTGGAGAAAAACCTTGCCCTGGCGCAGTAGCGTTTGGAGCGTCCGGTCGGATTTTACCCGAGTGAAAAGGAGGAGCGGCAATGGGATTTTTCAGTAAAATCAGCGAAGGGCTTAAAAAGACCCGCGACTCGCTGAACAACGCGGTTTCCGGCATGCTGGCCGGCTTCCGCAAGGTGGATGAGGAACTGTTTGAGGAGCTGGAGGAGATTCTGGTCATGTCGGACATCGGCGTGGCCACGGCGCAGAAGCTCTGCGACGAGCTGCGGGATGAGGTAAAGCTGCAAAAGATCGAGGATCCGGCCGCGATCAAATCTCTTCTGGAGGAAAAGGTAGCTGCCCTTCTGGCCGGAAGCGAGGGACTGCGGCTGGACACCAAGCCGTCGGTCATCCTGGTCATCGGGGTCAACGGAGCGGGTAAAACCACCACCATCGGGAAGATGGCCGCCTCTCTGAAGGCGGAGGGCAAGCGGGTCATCCTTGGCGCGGCGGATACCTTCCGGGCGGCCGCGATCGAGCAACTCGGCGTCTGGGCCGAGCGCGCGGGGGTAGAGATGATCCGCGGCAACGAGGGGGGAGACCCGGCTTCGGTCGTGTTCGACACCATCGCCGCCGCCCGAGCGCGGGGCGCCGACGTCATCCTCTGCGATACGGCCGGCCGGCTGCATAATAAGAAGAATCTGATGGAGGAGCTGGCCAAAATCTCCCGCATTATCCGGCGGGAGCTGCCCGACGCCTCGGTAGAGACGCTGCTGGTGCTTGACGCGACGACCGGGCAGAATGCCGTCAATCAGGCACGGGAGTTTCAAACGGCCGCCGACATCACCGGCATCGTGCTGACCAAGCTGGACGGCACGGCCAGAGGTGGTGTTGTCCTCTCGATTTATGACGAGCTGGGCATTCCGGTCAAATTTATCGGCGTGGGAGAGCAGATTGACGATCTGCAGCCCTTCGATCCGGAGGCCTTTGCTCGCGCCATGTTCCGCAAGAGTGAGGAGGCGTAAGGCCTCCCGCAAAGCATGCAGGAAAGGATGAGAGGTTCTATGACCTTTGTGATTGCAACGAAAAATCAGAAGAAGCTGGCCGAACTGCGCCGCATTCTCGCCCCGCTCGGCATCGACGCCGTCTGCGAGGGGGAGACCGATTTTGACTTTCCCGAGGTGGAGGAGACGGGTGAGACCTTCGCCGAAAACGCCCTGCTCAAGGCGCGCTCGGTGGCGAAAATCAGCGGCTGCCCGGCGGTGGCGGATGATTCCGGCCTCTGCGTTGACGCGCTGGACGGCGCGCCCGGCGTCTACTCCGCCCGGTACGCGGGTCTGCACGGCGATGATAAGGCCAACAACGCCCTGCTGCTGCAAAACCTCCGGGATGTGCCGGAGGAGCGGCGGACGGCGCATTTTGTCAGCGCGGTGGCCGTCGTTTTCCCCGATGGGCGGGAGCTTACGGTAGAGGGCTGCTGCGACGGCCGCATCGGCTTTGAGGCGCGGGGCGCGGGTGGCTTCGGCTACGACCCACTCTTCTATGTCGGGGAGAAAAGCTTCGCCGAGCTGACCGCGGAGGAGAAGGATAAAATCAGCCACCGCGGCCGTGCGCTGGCCGCCCTCTCCGCCCGCCTGCGGGAGATGGGGCTCGCTGGGGCGTAAGGCCTCTTTTAAAAAACGGAAACGGGAGGCGGCGGCAAAAAACTTCCGACCGCCCCCTTTGATACGCAAAAAAGAAAGGCGTGGGCAAACTGTGTTGAATAGCAGACAAAGGGCTCAGCTTCGCAAAATGGCGAACGGGCTGGAAACCATTTTTCAAATCGGCAAGGGCGGTCGAAGCGACGCGCTCGTCCGCAATATCAGCGAGGCGCTGGAGGCCAGAGAGTTGATCAAAGCCCGGGTACTTGAAACGGCACCCGAAAATGTCCGGGATCTGGCGCACTCCATTGCGGCCGAAATTCATGCCGACGTGGTGCAGGTAATCGGGTCGAAGTTCGTGCTCTATCGGCCGAGCGAGGAAAACCCGAAGATCGTGCTGGTCAAATAAGGGTATGAAAAAGATTGCAATGCTGGGCGGAAGCTTCAACCCGCTGCATAACGGGCACCTGCGGCTGCTGCACGCCGCGGGGGAGGCGGCCGGCGCCGACACCCTCCTGCTGGTGCCGACCCTCACGCCGCCGCACAAGCCGTCTGCGGGGCTGGCCTCCGCCAAAGACCGGTACAATATGTGCGCGCTGGGCGCGGCGTCGATCGGCGCGGAGGCGTCGGACATCGAGCTTGTGCGCGGCGGCAAAAGCTATACTGTGGACACCCTCCTTGCCCTGCATGAGAAGTACGGCGCCTGCGAGATTTATCTGACCATGGGAGCGGATATGCTGGTCACCCTGAAGGACTGGCGCCGGTATGAGGAGATTTTGCTGCTCTGCCGTATCCTCGCCGTGACGCGGGCAGGAACGCCGGACGAGCAGTTTGCGGAAATCGGCCGGCAGATTGCGGCCGACGGGGGACAGCTTTCCCTGTTTTCGCTGCCGCCCGACGGCATATCCTCCACCGATATTCGGGAGCGGGTGCGCGAAGGAAAGCCGATTGACGACCTCGTGCCCGGGGCGGTGGCCGAGTATATTGCGAAAAACAAGCTCTATCTGTAAAGGAGTCGAAAGGATGACCGACGCGGAATATAAGCAGCTGCTGCAAAAGCGGCTGAAGCCCGAGCGGTACGCCCACTCTCTCGCCGTGGCGGCGCAGGCCGTGCATCTGGCCGAAAAATACGGCGCCGATCGGGAGAAGGCCTACCTTGCCGGGCTGCTGCACGATATTTGTAAAAACGACAGCCCCGAAACCCTATTGCAAACGCTGGACAGATTTGGTATACTATTAAGTAATCTTGAAAAAGCTTCGCCCAAGCTCTGGCACGCGATGGCCGCAGCCGCCTTTTTGAAAGGGAAGCTCGGCATCTCCGACCGGGAGGTGCTGGACGCGGTGCGGTATCATACGACGGCGCGGGCCGGGATGTCTTTGCTTGAAAAGATCATTTACCTCGCGGATTACACCTCGTCCGACCGGAGCTATCCCGGCGTCGAGGATATGCGCAGGACTGTGGACCTCTCTCTGGAGGCGGGAATGGAAAAGGCGCTTGTCTTTACCATCACCGAGCTGGCGGAGGAGGGGCGCCCGATTCATCCGGACACGATCGAAGCATACAACCAGTGCATGCTGGAAAAAATAAAGCTGTAGGATAAAAAGCGTTAGGGCACAAAGCCTCCTTCAAAAAATGCACACGACTTTCACTCGGCCGAAAGCTTTTTTTGGAAGGGAAAAGGAATTTCCCCAAAAAGTTTTCCGGCGGTTCAAAAGAAAGGACTGGTCACAAAAATGGCGAGAAGAAACGACGACAATATGGTGGATCTGTATTCAGCCAGCAACGCCCGGCGTCCCCGACGGAAAAAGCGCCGGAATAAGGCGCGCATTATCATCAATGTGATTGCGTCGCTTGTGCTGGTCGTCTCCATTCTGATGTTGAGCGCAACGGTTGTGCTCGGTATGCGTCCGTTGGATGAGACCGAGAAGGAAACCGGCGAGAATCTGGAGGAGCTGGTTTTCAGCGAGCACACCAACGTCTCCTATGTTCTGGTGATCGGCCTGGATAAGAGTGAGGCGCTGACCGATATCATCCTTGTGGCTTGCATCGACCATGAGCGCAATACCATGAGCCTTTTGCAGATTCCGCGGGATACCTTTATCGGAACCGACGTGCCGACCTGTAAGATCAATGCGGTCTACAACAACCCGCGCGAGGGCGAGTCCAAGATCAATGCTTTGCGCCGCAGAATCTACAGTTGCTTTGGCATTCCGCTCGACCATTACGTCATCTTCACGCTGGAGGGCTTCCGCAACGTGATCGACGCCATCGGCGGTGTAACCATCAATGTTGAGCAGCAAAGCGGCATCCGAATCGAGAATCATGAGGCCGGCACGGCGACCATCATCGGCCCGGGCGAGGTCTTGCTGAACGGCTGGATGGCGGAGGGCTTCGTCCGCAAGCGTTATCAGACCCTGCCGGGAGAGACCGGCTACGGCCTCGGCGACATCAGCCGGATTCAGCAGCAGCGGGTGTTCTATGCCGCGGTTGCCAAAAAGCTTAAGACGATGAATCTTGCCGAAATGCTTAAAATTGCGACGAGCTGCTATGATCAGGTGACCACCAGCATGTCGATCAGCGAGATGCTTGCCTATGCCAAGGAGGTACAGCAGATTGACATGGACAGCATGATTATCAAGAGTGTGCCGGGGCAGTTCAGCAACTATAATGCCGGCCGGATTAACGGCAATGTGGCGCTTTCGTATTTCTCGGCTCGCAAGGATGAGTATGTTGAACTGTTTAATGAGTATTTCAACCCTTATGGCACCCAGCTGATGGCAAGCAGCATCAATATTCCTGAGCTGCACAAGCTCCTGGGTGAGTCGGATAGCGGCAGCGTCGTAACCAATGGCGGCACGCTTGGCCAGATCGGCGGCACGACCGACGTGCTGACCGACGCCGTGCCGCAGAGCAGCGCCTCCTCCGGCGCGCAGTAAGGAAATTTTTTCGCAGTATCCGCGGCCGGATCAGCCCGGGAACGCAGCTGATCCGGCTGCTGCAATTTTAATACCGGCTTTCTGTCGGCGGAATGGAGCAGTTGTACCTATGACATCTTTTGAAAAAATGACGGCGGCGGTAAAGGCGCTCGACGCCAAAAAGGGACGGGAGATAGAGGCTGTCCGGGTGGACGATCTGACCGTCCTCGCCGACTATTTTGTGATTGTGACCGCAACCTCCTCCACCCATGTGCGCGCGCTGGCCGACGAGGTGGAGGATGTCCTCGCCCGCAAAGGGGAGGAACCGGATCATATCGAGGGAAAGGCCACCGGCTGGATTTTGCTTGATTACCACGATCTGGTGGTGAACGTCTTTGACCGGAAATCCCGCGATTTCTATCAGCTGGAGCGGGTCTGGAACGATGGGGAAAAGATTGATCTTTCCGGCATGCTGGAGCCGGAAGCGCAGGGGGAAATTTAAGTGAAATACGATTACAAGCAGATTGAGAAAAAATGGCAGGACATCTGGGATGAGAAGCAGACCTTCGCCGCGAAGGAGGATTATTCCCTCCCCAAATTCTACGCGTTGGTGGAGTTTCCCTATCCTTCGGGGCAGGGGCTGCATGTCGGACACCCGCGTTCCTACACCGCGCTGGATATCGTCAGCCGCAAGCGGCGGCTGGAGGGGTACAACGTCCTCTATCCGATGGGGTGGGACGCTTTTGGCCTTCCGACCGAGAATTATGCCATCAAAAATCATATCCATCCCGAGATTGTGACGGCGCAGAACATTGCGAATTTCAAAAAGCAGCTCAAATCCCTCGGCTTCTCCTTCGACTGGAGTCGGGAGATCAACACCACCGACCCCGAGTATTATAAATGGACCCAGTGGATTTTCCTCCAGCTCTTTAAACACGGCCTGGCCTATAAGAAGGAGATGGCGGTCAACTGGTGCACCTCCTGCAAATGCGTCCTCGCGAATGAGGAGGTTGTCGGCGGCGTCTGCGAGCGCTGCGGAAGCGAGGTTGTCCGAAAGGTTAAGAGTCAGTGGATGCTCAAAATCACCGACTACGCCGAAAAGCTGCTTGAGGGCTTGAATACCGTCGATTATATCGAACGGGTAAAGACCCAGCAGCGCAACTGGATCGGCCGGTCAGAGGGCGCGCAGGTGCGCTTTTCCACGACCCTCGGCGACGAGCTGGAAATTTACACGACCCGGCCGGACACTCTGTTCGGCGCGACCTACATGGTCATTTCGCCCGAGCACCCGCTGATCGAAAAATGGGCCGACCGCCTCTCGAATCTGGAGGAGGTTCGCGCCTATCAGCAGGAGGCGGCCAAAAAATCCGACTTTGAGCGGACCGAGGTGGCCAAGGATAAAACCGGCGTCCGCCTCCTCGGGGTAGAGGCGATTCACCCCCTCACGGGTAAGAACATACCGATTTTCATCTCCGACTATGTGCTGATTTCCTACGGCACCGGCGCCATTATGGCGGTTCCGGCGCACGATACTCGCGACTTTGAGTTTGCCAAAAAGTTTGACCTTCCGGTTGTGGAGGTCGTCGCGGGCGGCGATGTCAGTAAGGAGGCCTTTACCGACTGCGCGACCGGAACGATGGTCAACTCCGGCTTCTTGAACGGCATGACGGTGGAGGAGGCCAAGGCGGCTATCCTCACCCATCTGGAGGAGAAGGGCGTCGGCGAGAGAAAGGTAAATTACAAGCTGCGCGACTGGGTTTTCTCCCGCCAGAGATATTGGGGAGAGCCGATTCCGATCGTGCATTGTGAGAAGTGCGGCGCCGTCCCCCTGCCGGAGAGCGAGCTGCCCCTGCGGCTGCCGATGGTCGATTCCTACGAGCCGACCGACACGGGCGAGTCGCCGCTGGCTGCCATGACCGACTGGGTGAACACGACCTGCCCGCACTGCGGCGGCCCCGCCAAGCGGGAGACCGATACCATGCCGCAGTGGGCCGGCTCCTCCTGGTACTTTATGCGGTACTGCGACCCGCATAACAAAAACGCCTTCGCCTCGAAGGAGGCGCTGGATTACTGGATGCCGGTCGACTGGTACAACGGCGGCATGGAGCATACCACCCTCCATCTGCTGTACAGCCGCTTCTGGCACAAGTTCCTCTATGACATCGGTGCCGTCAGCACGCCTGAGCCGTATGCCAAGCGTACCAGCCATGGCATGATTCTGGGCGAAAACGGCGAGAAGATGTCCAAATCCCGCGGCAACGTCGTCAACCCGGACGACATCGTGCGGGAATACGGCGCCGACACCATGCGGCTGTATGAGATGTTCATCGGCGATTTCGAAAAGGCTGCGCCCTGGAATTCCAACTCCATCAAGGGCTGCAAGCGCTTCCTCGAGCGGGTCTGGGGTCTGCAGGACATCGTCTGCGACGGGGAGGAATACCGTCCAGCCGTTGAGGGAGATTTCCACCGCACCATCAAAAAGGTGTCGGAGGATATCGAGGCTTTGAAAAGCAATACGGCGATTGCCGCTCTGATGGCGCTGCTCAACACCGTGACCGACACCGGCAGCATCACAAGGGGAGAGCTGCGCTGCTTCCTGCTGCTGCTGAATCCCTTTGCTCCCCACATGACGGAGGAGATGTGGCAGCTGCTTTCCTTTGGCGGCATGCTGAATGAGGCCGCCTGGCCCGGGTTTGATGAGGATAAGTGCCGCGTCGCCGAGGTGGAGATTGCAGTGCAGGTCTGCGGAAAGATTCGTGCCCGGCTGATGATTCCTGCCGACGCGGCGGCGGCCGATGTTCTCGCCCTCGCGAAGGAGAATGAGAAGATCGCGGCCGAAATTTCGGGCAAGCAGATTGTCAAGGAACTGTATGTGCCCGGCAAGTTGGTTAATATTGTCGCAAAATAATGCAAAATAGCCTTGACAAGATCAAGGTCTATACTGTATAATATTTTCTACAATTACAGTTTCTCTGTGGTTTTACGGATTCTCTGTAGTTTTACGGAGGGAGGGTGAGCATATATGAGCCAGGTTCGTATTAAGGAAAATGAATCTCTGGATAACGCACTTCGGCGCTTCAAGCGGCAGACTGCCCGTGACGGCGTAATTCAGGAGGTGCGTAAGAGAGAGCATTACGAAAAGCCTTCTGTAAAACGCAAAAAGAAATCTGAAGCAGCCCGTAAGCGCAAATACCGCTAAGGTGCTTCACTTGTTGGATTTATGTTTTGCCGGAGCGGTTGCTAATGTTTAGCAACCGCTCCTTGTCATTATTTGGGGGAGTTTGACCGGTGTCCATCCTACAGCCCGATTTTCTTTTTTTTCGCCTGACCAAAATCACGCCCGCCTTTTTGCGGGAGCAGGGGCTCCTTGCCCTGGCGCTCGATGTGGACAACACCCTCTCGACCCATCATGGGCAGGAGCCGCTCGCCGGGCTGGAGGATTGGATTGCCGATATGCAGAAAAACGGTATAAAGCTGATCCTGATGTCCAATGCTTTCAAAAAGCGGGTTGAGCCTTTTGCAAAAAGAATCGGCCTGCCTTTTCAGTCGGTGTCGCTCAAGCCTCTGCCGGGCGGATATTTCCGCATTGCGCGGCGGCTGGGCGTGCGGCGGCGAAGCCTTGCCATCGTGGGGGATCAGTACTTCACCGATGTGCTGGGGGGCAAGCTTTCGGGGGTGCGAACCATTCTGGTCACACCGATCGCGCCGGATAAATTTGTCCGCCGCCGAAAATTTGAAGCGCGGTTTATCAAAAACCGCCCAACAGGGGAGGAGTAAGCATGTCTGCCAAATTCGGTCCAGCCGGCAATGCGCGCAGCTTTACCGAAATGGGGTATAAATCCAGCCTCGACGTGCCGGAGTATATTGAGAAGATGGGCCTCGACGCCTTTGAATATCAGTGCGGCCGCGGGGTCAATATCGGGGAGGAGAAGGCCGCCCTTCTCGGCGCGAAGGCAGCGGAGAAGGGAATTTACCTCAGCCTGCACGCGCCCTATTACATCTCGATGTCCTCGCTGGAGGAGGCAAAGCGCGACAACTCGGTCAACTATATTTTGCAGAGCGCGCGCGCCGTACATGCCATGGGGGGCAGCCGCATCGTGATCCACAGCGGCTCCTGCGGCAAGCTCCCGCGGGAGGAGGCGCTGGCGCTCGCCGTCGGCACGATGAAAAAGGCGCTGGCCGCGCTGGACGCTGAGGGGCTTTCGAATATCCGCCCCTGTCCGGAGACGATGGGAAAAATCAACCAGCTCGGCGATCTGAATGAGGTGCTTGCCCTCTGCGAGCTGGATGAACGCATACTGCCCTGCATTGATTTCGGACACCTCAATGCCCGCACCCATGGCGGCCTTGCCGCCTACGCGGATTTTGAGGCGGTACTGGATCAGATTGAAAACCGCCTCGGCGCCTCCCGGCTGCGGGAGTTTCATGCCCATTTCTCCAAAATCGAGTACACCGCGGGTGGGGAGAAGTGCCACCTCACCTTTGCGGATCAGGTGTTCGGCCCGGATTATCAGCCGCTGATGGAACTGATCGCCAAAAGGAACCTCTCGCCGGTCATTATCTGTGAGTCGGCGGGAACGCAGGCGGAGGACGCCCGCACGATGAAAACCGCTTATTGGAAGGAACGCGAAGCCAAATGAAGTTTTTGATTTTGAACGGACCCAACCTTGATATGCTCGGACGCAGAGAGCCGGGCGTCTATGGCAGACGCACTTTGGGGGAGATTAACGCCTCCCTCGACAGCTACGCAAAAAGTCTCGGGATCACCCTCGACTTCTTTCAGTCGAACGCCGAAGGAGAGCTGATTGACAAAATCCACAGCGTCCTGGAGGAGTATGACGGCTGTGCCCTGAATGCCGGGGCCTACACCCACTACAGCTACGCCATCCGCGACGCGATCGCCGCGGTTGACAAGCCGTTTGTCGAGGTGCACATGTCCAACGTCCACGCCAGGGAGGCGTTCCGCCATACGTCGGTGATTTCTCCGGTTTGCCGCGGCGTCATCGCCGGCTTTGGGGAGAAGAGCTACAGCCTCGCCGTGAGTGCGCTGCGGGACATCGCCCTCGCAAAATAGGAAAACGACACAAACGCCATAGGGCTTTGCCGCCGGGATTTTTAAAACCGGCGGCGTTTTGCGGCCGAACCCGGCCGGATCGGAAAGGGGAGAATGCTGCCATGCAGCGGATAGAGGCCTTGCGCGCCCGGCTGCCGGAGGGCGCGGCGGCGCTGATTTTGACCGAGGTGAACCGCCGGTATTTCACCGGCTTTGCTTCTTCGCTCGGATACCTGTTCCTCTCGGGGGAACGGGCGCTTTTTTACACCGACAGCCGCTACATCGAAGCGGCGGAGAAAACTGCCTCCGGCTGCGAGGTGCGGCTGTTCGAGCGATTGTCTGACGTTTTGCGGCAGGCGGTGACCGACCTTGCGGCCGACCGTCTGCTTGCGGAGGAGGAGATCACCGTCTCTACCCTCCGCCGGCTGGAGGCGCTTGCCCCCTGCCCGGTGGAGGCCGACGGCCTCAGCGAAATGGTCTCCGCCCTGCGGCAGATCAAGTCGGCCGAGGAGGTTGATGCCATTCGTAAGGCGCAGCGGATTGCCGAAGCGGCCTTCGACCGCCTCCTGCCGCAGATTCGGCCGGGCGTCTCCGAACGGGAGCTGGCGATCGAGCTGGATTATACCATGCGGCGGCTGGGGGCGGAGGACCTCTCGTTTGAGACCATCTGCGTATCGGGGGAGAATTCCTCCATGCCGCACGGCGTCCCGGGGGAGAGAAAGCTGCGCCCCGGAGATTTTATCACCTTCGATTTCGGCGCGGTTTTCGGGGGCTACCACAGCGATATGACCCGCACGGTCGCTTTGGGCCATGTGGACGATGAAATGCGGCAGGTCTATAATACCGTGCTGCAAGCGCAGGAGGCCGGCCTTGCCGTACTGTGCCCCGGACTGCCCTGCCGCGAGGGGGACCTTGCCGCCCGCTCGGTGATTGAGGCGGCGGGCTACGGACGGTATTTCGGCCACGGCACCGGCCACTCAGTCGGGCTGGAGATTCATGAGGAGCCTCGCCTCTCCCCGGGCTGTGCGGTGCCGCTCGAGCCGGGAATGATCATGACGGTCGAGCCGGGCATCTACCTGCCCGGGCGGTTCGGCGTCCGGATTGAGGATATGGTCTGCGTGACCGGGGACGGCTGTGAAAATCTCACAGCCGCACCGAAGGAACTGCTGATTTTGTAAGGCAAAACCGCGACAAAGCTGCGTGCAGGCTGCGGCCGGCTGCGATAAACGAAAGCCTTCGCCCAATGGCGCGCGCAAAATCGGGAAGCTTTAAAGGCGGGAGGTATTTTTGACTTTTCATATTTCGCCTTTTGCCGCTTTGCCGGGTGCGGCAGAATTTTTAAAATAAAAAAGCACCCCGCAGTTCAAAAGGCTGCGGGGTGCTTTTTTATTTTGGTGACCCGGACGGGAATCGAACCCGTGTTACCGCCGTGAAAGGGCGGTGTCTTAGCCGCTTGACCACCGGGCCAAAGAAGGAACCCTTCTGTTTTTTTCAGAAGAGTTCCTTGATCGCTGGTAGCGGTAGTCGGATTCGAACCAACGACACTTCGGGTATGAACCGAATGCTCTAGCCAACTGAGCTATACCGCCATATTGCGACTTGATTATTATAAACTTTCGACCGAAATTTGTCAAGTCGTTTTTTCGCTTTTTTCGGAAATTTTCCCTCTGCCCGGCAGGATTTTGGAAAACAGCATCCAGATCACGACCGCCAGAATCACAAATGCCAGCATCACGGTGAAAAGCGCGTTGATCTCCGGCGTCAGACCCAGCTTCAGCGCCGAGTAAATCTGCACCGGAAGCATGTCGGCGCCGGGCGACATGAGGAAGAAGCTGATCACCACATCGTCGAAGGACATGGCAAAGGCCAGCAGGCAGCCGCCCCCGATGGCCGGCGCCAGCAGCGGCACCGTCACGGTCAGAAAGGCGCGCGCCCGCCCCGCGCCGAGGTCCCGCGCCGCCTCCACCACCGATTTGTCGATGCCGGACAGTCGCGAACGCACCACCAGATAGATGTAGGGAATGCAGAAGGTGATGTGCGCCAGAATGATCGCCCCGAGGCCGAGCGGAATATCCGCCATGGTGAAAACACTCAGCAGCGACATGCCCATGATAATCTCCGGGATCATGATGGGCAGTATCGACAGACTCTCGAACGCGCCGCGGGTGCGGAATTTGCGGGAGGCAGCGCCCACCGCGGCCGAGGTGCCGATCACGCCGGCACCGGCCACAGAGCAAACCGCGATCAACAGGCTGTTTTTCAGCCCTGTTCCGTATTTTCCGGAGGTGAACAGCTTTCTGTACCAGTTGAGGGTAAAGCCCACCCACTCGGCGCTCGATTTGGCGTCGTTGAAGGAGTAGGCCACTACGGTCACGATCGGAAGATAGAGCAGCGCCAGTATGATCCAAAGATAGATTTTCCCGAGAACGCCGGTTTTATAACGCATGGCGGGTACTCCTTTCATATAAAATGGCAGTGGGGGAGAGGGGTCAGGCGATCCCCTCCAGCTCGCTTTTTCCGGTGCATTTGCGGTACACCGCGATGAAGAGGATGGCAAACAGCAGCATCACGATCGACAGCGCCGCCGCAAAGGGGAGGTTCCGCGCCGTGTGAATCTGCATGTTAATCAGGTTCCCGAGAAGGGAGACCTTCGCCCCTCCCATCAGGTCGGAGATGAAAAACATCCCCATCGAGGGCACAAAAACCAGCACGCAGCCCGACAAAACGCCGGGGAGGGAAAGCGGCAGGGTCACGCTGAAAAAGGTACGCACCTTGCCCGCGCCGAGGTCTCGCGCCGCCTCCAGCACCGGGCGCTCCAGCTTGGATATGGAGGAGTAGGCCGGCAGAATCATAAAGGGCAGCATGGAGTAAGCCATGCCGAGCAATGTCGCGCCGTAGGTGTAGAGGAGGCTTGGCGCCTCCTCCGTCAGACCGGTCATAAGGCCGCTGAACAGGCCGTTGCCCCGCAGCAGAATGATCCAGCCATAGGTTCGCAGCAGCGAGTTGGTCCAGAAGGGAATCATCACCAGCAGCATGATCACGTTTCGCAGCTGCCCCTCCAGCCGCGCCATGCAGTAGGCGAAGGGATACCCGACGACAAAGCAGATGACCGTCGTCTTCAGCGCGAGGCGGAAGGAGCGGACAAACACATCCAGAATCGTGGGGTCGGCGATACGGGCATAATTCTCGATTGTAAAGGGCAAAACCGCGCCGTTCATTCGATCGGGCGTCAGCAGGCTGACCACGAGGATATAAGCGAGCGGCAGCAAAATAAAAGCGGCTGTCCAGATGTACATGGGCAAAACCGAAAGCGGAACGCCTTTTTTCTTCATACGGTTCGGCGCACATCCTTTCTTTCATATTCCGGGCGCGTTGTGGGGAGGGCTTTCGCAGCAGGCGGCCGCTTTGCCCTACCTGCGCGGCGCGCTGCCGATGACGGCCGCGTGCTCCGGCCGCCAGGAGAGGTAAACCGTCTCCCCCTGCAAAAAGTCGGCCGTGTGCCCGTCCGGCTCGGCCGTGAGCGTGCCGGCGCCGGTCTCTACCGTGACGCGGACGAAGGAGCCGGTGTATTGCACATGCCCGATTTTTCCGGGCAGGGCGCCCGGCGCCGCCTCCCGCAGGAGGGAGATATCGTGTGGCCGGATGGAGATTGCAGCTGCCATCGGCAGTCTGCCTCCCGGTGTCGCTTCGGCCGCCGCGCAGGGAACCTTTCCGCCGGGCGTGTTCAGGCAGATGCCGCCTTTTCCATCGACTTCCAGCTCACCGTGCAGGATGTTGGATTCCCCGATGAAGGAGGCGGCAAACTCGGTTGCCGGATGCTCGTAAATCTCCCGCGGGGTGCCGCGCTGTTCGATCCGGCCGTCCTGCATCAGGATGATGTCATCCGACATGGACATGGCCTCCTCCTGATCGTGGGTGATGTAGATGAAGGTGATGCCCAGCCGGAGCTGGATGGCCTTCAACTCCCGCTGCATTTGCCGCCGCAGCTGAAGATCCAGCGCGCCGAGCGGCTCGTCCAGCAGAAGAATCTCCGGATCCAGCACAAGCGCGCGGGCGATGGCCACCCGCTGCCGCTGTCCGCCCGAAAGCTCGGCCGGCCGCCGCTCCTCAAATCCCGAAAGCTCGACCAACTCCAGCATGTCCGATACCTTTTTGCGAATTTCCGCCTTCGGAAGGCGGCGCACCTTCAGCCCGTAGGCCACGTTGCCGTATACGCTGAGATGCGGAAACAGCGCGTAATTTTGAAAAACCGTGTTGACCCGCCGCTTGTCGGGGGGCAGAGCCGTCACGTCCTCGCCGTTCAGCAGAACCCGGCCGGCCTCCGGCGTTTCCAGTCCGGCAATAATGCGGATTGTGGTGGTCTTTCCACAGCCGGAAGGGCCAAGGAGGGTGACAAAACGGCCGCGTCCAACCTGCAGCGACAGGTGGTCAAGCACCGTATTCTCTCCATAAGATTTTGTAATATTTTCAATGGACAATATGGGCTCCATAAAGGTGTTCCTCCACGTGGGTATAAAAATGATACGGACGCTCCCGGCCTTTCGCGCGGCGGACAGCCGCTTGCGGATTGCTTTTTTTGAGCTGTCGGGCGGCTCTCCGCCTTTCTGCAGGTCAGCATTACCATTTTATTATATTCCAACTTGACACCGCTTTCAACAAAAAATTCTTTTACATCAAAAAAATCGCAAATTTATGGTTGACAAAACGCAAAGCAAATGCTATACTATCTTAGCACGATTCGGAAGGGAGAAGTGCTGACGGCGCTGCCGATTGCTTTTTCTCCGAACTCGTGTGCAGAAGCAGAAGAACTGCTGCTACTTTGTGGAATTGCTTTTTGCCCACCTCGGTTGCCCTCGCCGTGTAAAAATTAGAGGACAAAAACAGAATATGCGGATATGGCGGAATTGGCAGACGCGCTAGATTCAGGTTCTAGTCGGGGCAACTCGGTGCAGGTTCAACTCCTGTTATCCGCACCACCGCTCAAAGCCTTTGTTTATGCGGCTTTGAGCGTTTTTCTTTGCCTAAAATTTTCATTCAAATTACTTGTCACAAGCAAAAAAACGGGCGCACAACATAAAACTGTGTGCCTGCCGAGTCTGTTATATTTACAGCACAAAAAATATTTATATATGATATGGCGGAGGGTTAACCCTCCGCCATACTTTCCCAATTCGGGAAATACCATATTTCGGCGTACCTGTCGGTTATATCTCCGCTTTCATCGTAGTAGTCGATATGCGTGCGGAATTCTCCGTTAAGCGTTATTTGAATATCCAACTTTCCGTGCTTGCGGTGTTAAATATCGGCGATATATAAGTAAAACCGGAAACAAACCTTCTTGTGTAAATTTTGCAAATTGTCTGTGAGTTATTAGTGATA
>UQRS01000026.1 GCA_900543525.1 uncultured Oscillospiraceae bacterium | reverse complement strand
ATAATGCACTTTGGATTTTAAAAAGAGATTCAGGTCGAACATTCCACCGCCCTCCTTACCTGACGCAAGGCCTGTCCGTTTAATAATAAGAGGTGATGACGATATCCTGGTTATAATCTCCGAAGCTTTTGCCGAAGATGGTCAGCCCTCCGGTATAGGCGGCGTTTTCCTTTGCGGAGAAGCGGATATAGAACCGGCTGCCCGAAAGCCCAAGCTGAGACAGGGTGACATCCGACATTTTTTTGTCGTCGATATAGCTGCCCTGCTCGTCCACCGTGATGGTTTTGAGCAGGCCGTACTGGCTGTTGTTCAGCGGCCACCAGAGGGGAGAGTGCTTTCCGCGCCGGTCGCCGTAGTTGCCGGGACATATCCAGCTTCCGATCTCCGCCTTATTTATGGTAAAGGTGATTTCGGACGGCCAGTTGTTGTTGCATCCGGGAAACTCCGATCCCATTTCGAGGGAGATGGAAAGCTTTCGGATGGGAGCCTCATTCTGGTTAATCGGCACGACATATTCCACATACCCTTTGTTAAACCAGAGCAGCTCGGCCTCCGTCCGCAGGGGATCGAGAAAGACCATCTCGTCGTCGAAGGAGCCGATCACGCGGTTGGCGGTTGCGAGGCCGCAGCTCGGGTGGACGTTGTGGCGGGAGTACAGCCCGATCGGCAGCTCGTACCGGAAGGTGCGCTCCTCCGCCTCGCTGTTGATTTTTAGGTTGAACTCGGTTTGCGCGATATAGCAGATTTTCTGCCGGCCGCGGCCGGCCTCTCCGCCTTCGTTAAAGACGAGTCCGGCGTCGCAGAGCTGACGGATATGCCCGGAAACAATTGCCGGACTGACGCCGAGGAGTTCTGACAGCTCCTGCTGGTTGTAGGGCTTCTTAGCCAGCAGCTTTAAGATGTCCAGCCGGGTGGAGCAGGCCAGCGCCTTCAGCACGGGAAGGCAGTTGTCATGGATTGACCGATTCAAAATAAACGCATCTCCCTCGATGTTTGAAAAATCACCACAAGTTAACCTTTTGGTTAAAATGATATCATATTTTCTACTGATTTTCAAGAGAAGGTTTAAAATTATTTTGTTAAAAGAATTGACACAAAAACAAAAATGCAATATAATACATTTGAAATCTTTTAAATAAATGGCATTAAATTAACCATTATGTTAATTTAGCGGGCGCACAAAAAGAGCGCAAAAAAGTGGGAGGTGGCGGCGATTAAGCTACAGAAGATTCTGTACATCGGGCTGTTCGCGGTGTCGGTTCTCATGACGCTTCTGACGGTTATCGCGAGCGTGATGGGCAACGCCGGAACGGAAGAGAGTATTTTCGCGGACATATGGGTGGTGCTGATCCTTGCGGCCTTTGTGGCCATTCAGGTGATCTGCCTCTTCACCCTGAAGCCAAAGTTTACGCTTTATCGCGCAGGTTTTTACCTGCTGCATGTCGGGCTTGTGCTCTTCCTTGCGGGAAGCTTTATCTACTACATCGCCGGCGACAAGCTGGATGTGGCGGTTGCGGTAAATCCTTCTGCTACATATGGTCAGATCAAGCGCATGTCGGACGATTCCTCGCAGGCTGAGTATGTAAAGCTCGGCTTTGACATGGGGATTGCGGATTTCAAGGTGGAGAAGTATGAGGCGGAGGACGGTCAGCCGGCCTCTGACAAATATTACGAGGCCTCTTTGATGATCGTGCCCGACGGCACGAGAGAGGTTACCACCGTTCCGCTGTCGGTGAACAGGCCCTACCGTACCGCCGGCTGGAAGATTTATCTGATGGGGTATGACGGAACGACCGGCTCTACGGTCAACCTGATGCTCAAGCGCGACCCAGCCGAGTTCGTTTCGACCGCCGGGCTGTGGATGACCATCGCGGGCGCGGTGGTTATGTGCCTTCTGCGGAAGAGAGAGGTGGGTGATTCGGATGCCTGATATCCTGCTTCTTGTGCTGGAGGGCGGGGCGGCGCTGTTCTATCTTGCGGCGGCGCTGCTGCATTTTCTGAAAAAAGGCCGGGTGGCAACGGGCCTCTGGGTGGTGGCGGTTGCGGCGAACGCCGCGATCGTGATCAACAACTGGTTGGTCAATGGGTATGTGCCTTTTGTCAGCATGTATCAGGTGCTGACCTTTTTGTCCCTTGTGTTTGCGCCGATTTTTCTTTACATTAAATATATACATCGCGGCGGCTGGATGGTCGGATACTTCTGCGTGGCGGCGGCGGTTTGCATGACCGGCGTCTGCTTCATGAGCGGGGGAGGCGTATGGCATTTCCCGCCCGCACTGCAGTCGGTCTGGTTTGTGCCGCACATTCTGGCGTATATGATCGCCTACTCGCTGTCGGCGGTGGCCTTCATACTGACGCTGGTCGGCTTTTTCGCAAAAGGGGACAATCGCTCCCGGCTGGAGCACGGAACCTATAACCTGGTGCTGACCGCGTTTCCCTTTATGACCATGGGGATGCTTTTCGGTGCGATTTGGGCCAACTCGGTCTGGGGCAACTTCTGGTCCTTCGACGCGAAGGAGAACTGGTCGCTTGTCACCTGGCTGATGTTTACGCTTTATCTGCATTTCCGGCGGCAGGCCTCTTTGAAAAAATATGCAAGTATTTTTGTCATTCTGGGATTTATCGGCGTTGTGGTTACAATGCTGTTTGTAAACTTGATGGGCGGAAGCTCACAGCACACCTATTCTATGTAAGGAGGAGTCAAGATGAAGAAAACTTCCAAAATATTGGCGATCACCCTCTCGGCCGTATTTGTTGTTGCACTGTTTGCGGTCGTGACGGGCGCCATGGCGGTGACAGGGAAAATTGACCTCTCCGGCGTGCAGGTAATCGGCGCTGTCATCGACGGGCTGAAAGGCTCAGGCGATGGTGCCGACGGCGCGGTGGAGACGGCGGAGGAAATGTACCGGGTGGCGGCGGCTACAACTCCCTCGACTGCATACACCTCCATCACCGACGTCGCGGTGGGAGAGGATGGAAGTCTCTATGCCGCGGACGAGACCGGCATGAAGCTGTACAAGCTGGACGCCTCGGGCAAGACTCTGGCGACCTATGCGGCGGATTCGCAGGTCAACGGTGTATGTCCGAACGGGTCGGAGGTCTATCTTCTGGAGGGCGGCCTGGCCGGTCAGGTGACCGTGCTGGATGCCTCCAATCTCTCCGAGAAGAGTGTGATCGAGGTTGGGCACACGCCGACCGCGATGGTGCTGAACGGTTCGACCGGTTATGTGGCCAACCGCTTTGACAACACCGTGTCGGTGATCAACCTCTCGACCGGTAAGGTGACCGGCACCATCGACATTGATGGGCGTGAGCCGGACGCTCTGACGATCGCGGGCGGAAAGCTTTTTGTCGCCTGCCATCTGTCCGAGGATGTCAATACTGCGTCCGAGCAGTCCGCCAATGTTGTGGTTATTGACCTTTCTACCAATCGGGCGGTCAAGACCATGAACCTGGTGAACGGCGCGGACGGCGTGAAGGATATCTGCGCCGCTCCGGATGGAAAGACCGTATATGTGTCTCACGTCATCGGGCGGTATGCCTATCCGACCACGCAGCTTGACCGCGGCTGGATCAACACCAACGGCTTTACGATTATCGACGTGGACTCTATGACTCCCAAGGCCAGCGTCATGCTGGATGAGGTGGAGCTTGGTGCCTCCAACCCCTGGGGAATCGCCGTTTCGGAGGATGGCAGCAAGCTGATCTGCGCGATCGCCGGCACGGATGAGGCTATGATCGTGGACATCGCCGCAATGAATCAGAAACTTGCGGCCGTGGAGAACGGAACCGGCGTGGTTTCTTCTGTGGAGAAGATTCCGAACTATATGCCCTTCCTCGACGGCTGCCGTACCCGCGTTTCCCTTTCCGGAAAAGGCGCCCGTGCTGTCGCCATTAAGGGAGACAATGCGTACATCGGTCTGTATTTTGACGGCAACGTAGATGTCCTGAACCTGAAGGACAAAAGCGTGCGCACCCTCTCCTTCGCTACCCAGCCGGAGAACGACGAGGTCCGCACCGGACATATTCTTTTTGCCGACGCCACCCAGTGCTATCAGCAGTGGGAGAGCTGCATGTCCTGCCATCCTGCCGGTGAGGCCGGCGGCTTCGCCTGGATGGAGGATCTTGAGGGCAGCCTCAAGAGCACAAAGAGCCTGCTGTATTCTCACCGGACGCCGCCGATCCTGATTACCGCCAGCAACACCAACGCGGAAAAAGGCGTGCGGGACAGTGTGCACTCGCTGTACTACAACGGCAGCATGGACGAAGCGTCCCTGCAGTGCATGGATGCCTATCTGAAATCGCTGCAGCCGGTGTCGAGCCCCTACCTCAACCGCGACGGCACGCTGACCGAGTCGGCCACGCGCGGCAAGGCGCTGTTTGAGAGCCAGGGCTGCGTTTCCTGCCATCCGGCGCCGCTCTACACCGACCTGAAGATGCACAATGTCGGCACCAGCGAAACCATCAACGGCGGAAACTTTGACACGCCCACGCTGGTAAGTGTCTGGCGCACCGGCCCGTGGCTCCACGACGGCAGCCTCAATAATATGGAGGATGTTGTCCGCAAGTTTGCCAAGAACCTGACCGACGATCAGATCACCGACCTGACCAACTTTGTCATGTCGATCGGGGACGAGGGCGAGCAGTACGGCGTGGAGGAGATTCTGATCTCTTCCGACGGCAAAACCGTGATCAACGAGCTTGTTCCGGGCGGAAAGATCACCGAGCTCAGTGTCCGCCGGCAGCAGGAGAACGCGCCGGCCTCGGCCAAGGTGACGGTAGTGCTGAAGGATGCCTCTGGCAAGGAGATCAAGTCGATCACAAAGTCGATGAGCAAGGTGGACTTCAACACGAGCCAGATGATTACGCTGGATTCCGGAATAGATATTCCGTCTGATCTGTCCAGCGGAGCAACCCTTACCGTGAGCATTGCAAATGACAGCGGGGCAAAGCTTGCCACCGACCTTGTCATTAAATATTAAAGGAGGTGCAGTTGAATATGAAAAAACTGATTTCGCTTGGACTCATTCTCTGCCTGCTGCTTTCCTGCACCTTGATTATGCCGGCTTCTACGGCTGCGGCCGCAGGTGCTGAGGGCAAGCAAACCGTAACCACGGTGAATGCTTCTCCCCTGATCAACGAACTGATGGAGGAGTATACCACCTTTGTCGTCGTCAAGCAAAAGCAGCTCGGCGGCTCGCATTACGCCTATACCGAGGCGCTTTCGGATGAGTTGAACAACCCCGGCTTCCCGGATGGAGGCGAGGCGGTTTTCCATCCCGGTTCGCAGCTGGTTCTGCTGGAGCTGGCCAAAAGCGGTGACAAGGTCACCAGAACCGAGACCGTGCTGCTCGATTCGACCGACGGCGTAATCCGTGATCCGGATGTTTCGGCCGACGGCACAACCGTGCTCTTCTCCTGGAAGAAATCGAGGAACGACGACTATCATCTGTATGAGTACGACCTCAAAACCAAGCAGACGACCCAGCTGACCTTTGGCTCCGGCATCGCGGATACCGAGCCGAAATATCTCGCAAACGGGCAGATCGTTTTCAGCTCTACCCGGATTATTCAGACGGTTGACTGCTGGATTACTCCGGTTTCCAACATCTTCCTCTGCGACGCGGACGGCGGAAACATCACCCGTCTCGGCTACGATCAGGTTCACACGACCTATCCTACCGTGACGAGCGACGGCCGCGTGCTGTATACCCGCTGGGACTATAACGACCGTAACCAGATGTACATTCAGGGCGTCTTCCAGATGTTCCCCGACGGTACCAATCAGACCGAGCTGTACGGAAATGATTCCAACTTCCCGACCACCCTCCTCCATACGAGAGAGATCCCGGGAACGACCGATAAGTACATCTCGATTGCTTCTGGTCACCATGTGCTGCAGGCTGGTAAGCTGGTTGTCCTTGATACCAGCGTCGGCCGCAATAACAAGGATTCGGTAGAGTTTGTTGTCAAGGATGGCAGCTCGAGCAAAAACGACAGCATCGACGGATACGGCCAGAGCGGCGCGCTCTACAAGTATCCCTATGCGATCAACGAGGATCTGTTCATGTGCGCCTACACGTCTTCCGGCTGGGCTTCGAACAAATACAACACAGCCTTCAGCATCTATCTGTTCGACATGAACGGCAACAAGGCCGAGCTGGTTCCCGGGACGGAGTCCCTGCCGGCCAGCCAGATCGTTCCGGTTGCGACCCGCACTTTGTTTGAGCGGGCCAGCCTGATCGACTATGCCAAGGATACCGGCAACTACTACATCGGCAACATTTATGAAGGCGACGGCCTCAAGGGCGTCGAGGTTGGAGAGGCCAAGTACCTCCGTGTGGTGGCGCTGGATTACCGCTCCTACGCGATCGGCGCTACGGTCGCTTCGGGTACCGGTTCGGCCGACCCGTATTCTCCGGTATCTACCGGTAACGGTGCGTGGGACGTCAAGCGAGTGCTTGGTATCGCTACAATTGAGGAGGACGGCTCCGCCCTCTTCGCTGTGCCGTCCGAAACACCTGTCTATTTCCAGGTGCTGAATGCAGACGGCGACGTTATTCAGTCCATGCGCAGCTGGTCGACCCTGATGCCGGGCGAAAACTTCTCCTGCGTGGGCTGCCACGAGGATAAGAATACCGTTCCGCCGGTCAACTCCTCTGTGACTATGGCCATGACGCGGAATGTAGAGGAACTGCAGCCCGACTTCTGGCAGACCGGGGAAGGGTATGAGGATTTTGATCCTTACACCACGACCAAGGGCTTCGATTATCTGGAAGAGATTCAGCCGATCTGGGATGAGTCCTGCGTAGAGTGCCACTCGAATGTGGAGGATGCGTATGACGCGATCAACATCACCGGCATGGCAGCTGCGGACTCTACCGTAGGCAGCACCGCCCTTCCGCTGGAGACTGAGTGGAAATACACCACCGAGCGGCAGAGCGGCAGCGACTGGTACAAAGCGGACTTTGACGACAGCGCCTGGTCGACCGGCAAAGCGCCTTTCGGCCTTGGCACCAGCGGTCCCGGAAACGCAAACACCACCTGGGACAGCGATCGCATTTACATGCGGACCGAGTTCAATATAAACCAGTATCAGCTGGAGGAGCTGGTTTTGTCGATGGATCTGGCCTGCGTGATGTTCCCGAGCATTTACATCAACGGCGTGCGGGTCTATAACTCGAGAGAGGAACTGACCGAGTATACGACCATCGAGTTTACCGAGCAGATGCGTGCCGCGCTCAAGCAGGGCAAGAATACCATTGCGGTTTCGGCGGTCAAGTCTGAGCTTTCCGGCAACTTTGTCGGCCTTTCCATCAAGGGAGTTCTGCCCGATTCCGACAGCGACGTGGAGGTCGTTTCGACCGGCGCGCGCTGGAAGTATCGCATGAGCAAAACCAACGATGTGGCAAACGGCTGGAATACGGTGGACTTCGATGACAGCAGCTGGTCTGTGTCACAGGCGCCGTTCGGCGATCGCGAGAATTACAAGACCTCCTGGACCGGCGACAACAAGTACATCTGGATTCGTCAGACCTTTACGATCGACGATCTTTCGGAGTTTGAAAACTGCTCGATCGAGCTGAATACCTGGTACGATGACAACCCGCTGTTCTATCTGAACGGACATCTGATCTTTAGAGATACCGAAGGAAATCCGTGGGTAGACGCCTTTACAAAGATCAATCTGGGAACTGCCGCGTCCGAGTATCTGGTGCAGGGCACGAACGTCTTTGCGATCCAGTGCTCCAACGACACCGGCGGACGGCAGATTGACAGCAGCATGACCCTGATCAAGAACACCAAGAAGACGGTTGAGCTTCTCCCGGATCGTGCAGAGGGCTGGAAGTATGTGATCAACGATACGCCGACCGGCAACTGGATGAACGAGGGCTTTAACGACTCCACCTGGAGCACCGGCCGCGCACCGTTCGGAAGCAACGGCAACTGCAACACCTCCTGGCGCGGAGACAACAGCGACATCTGGCTGCGCAACACCTTCACGGTTGACAATTTGGATGAGATCAAGGACATGAAGATGTACCTCAAGATCTTCTATGATGAGGATCCGACGGTTTACATCAACGGAACCGAAGTGTTCAGTGCTTCCGGTTACCTGACCTCTTACAAGACGGTCGGCCTGTCGCTCGAGGATACCGCTTTGCTGAAGCAGGGCGTCAACACCATCGCTGTACACGCCCACAACAGCGGCGGCGGCCTCTTCATCGACGTCGGCCTCAAGATGCAGGAGGTAGGCGGCGCGCCGATTTCTCTGGAATCGACCGACATCATCGGCACCCGCATGAAGAAGTACTTCCCGCTGTCCTACCTTGTGCTGACCGGCTCTACACCGAACGGCACCAACTGGGTTGGTTCTTCCACCAACAACTACACCAACTGGATCTCTTCGATGAGCCAGTGCGAGATGCTTGAGCCCTATTCCTACGGCGCTTTCAAGAGCAATCTGATCAAGAAGCTGCGGAACGGACACGGCAACCTGACCGAAACGCAGATTCGTAAGATTGCCGCCTGGATTGATCTGGGCGTGCCGGCCTACGGTGCATATGACGTCAACACGAAGTGGGGCGGAAACGAAGTCCGCTGGGCGGAGCAGTACACCAACAAGCGTGCGTTCTATACCACGATGAACGAGTATGCCAGAATGGCTCGTGCAGCCGGCGGTACCGTTCAGGGTGAGGAGCTTTCCATCTCCTACGCTGCAACCAACGGCAAGTCCTACTCGGTCAAGGCGGCCGGCCTTGCTACCCTGAATATTGACAAGGCTTATACGGCCGGCGACACCGTAACCATCAAGCTGCCGGAGGGGCAGAAGTACCTGATGGTCTGCCTCAACGCCATGATGGGCGAGGAACTGGTTTATGTGCCGGACGGCACCTTCACCTACAAGATTCCGAGCGGTATGAATGCCTATGTGCCGACCTTTGGCAGTGCGATCAACAACACGATTACCGCACGTCTGCCGAAGGCGGAGGAGCTGACGGAGCACCGCAACCTTGCGGAAAACGTCTATGATCTGGATGGATCTGCGACTGCGTATCCGCATGCGACGGCCAGCAGCGCCCACGGCAATCAGTCCGAGTTCCAGGCGCGCAACGCCATTGACGGCTTTACCGCCAACACCGGACACGGCAACTATCCGTATCAGTCCTGGGGTCCGAATCATGAGAGCGGCTACTCCTGGATGCAGGTTGACTTCGGCCGCGAGGTCTATGTGGATGAGGTAGAGCTCTACATCCGCGCCGACTTCCCGCACGATGTCCACTACACCAGTGCGACGCTGGAGTTCTCCGACGGGACGGAGATGAATATCCCCATGACCCGCACCTCTGAGGGGCAGGTTTACACCTTCGATACGATCAAGACATCGTATGTCAAGATCAAGAATCTGGCGCCTGCCGACTCGAACACGGCGCTCTGGTCCGGCCTTATGGAGCTGAAGGCGTACGGATATGCTGAGGAGAAGGCGGATGACCCGACCTGCATCTGGACGCTGGATAAGGATAAGGAAATTGTCTATGGCATGAATCTTGGCACCAGTATAGAGGAATTCAAGAAGGGCTTTGGCACCGATGTTACCGTTATGAAGAACAGTAAGGAGGTCACCTCCGGCCTTGTCGGAACCGGCATGACGGTCGAGTTCCTGGGTACCGCCTATACTGCGGCGATCCTCTGCGACGTGGAGGGAGATGGCGGTATGACCGTCTCCGACGTTGTGGAGCTGCGTAAGCTGATCGTCGCCGGATCGTCCACCGCCGCGCAGCTGAAGGCCGGCGATCTGGATAACAGCAAGACCCTTACGGTCTCCGACGTAGTTGAACTTCGTTCGCGTATCGTATCGGGCGGCTAAGCTTCATTCCGATTGCAGGTGAGGCGGTTTCTCCCGCCTCACAAAAGCGGTTATACAGCCGCCGAATCGAGAGAGGATTCTCCCGATTCGGCGGCTGTTTTCTTTTACTTTGGAAGGCTGCGGCGCGTAAAATTTGCTGCCGGATTTTGGCGGGATAAACGGGATTGTTCTGCCAAGCATTGACAATTCGGGTATTTCATTGTAAAATATCCTAAATGACTTTGCCCGTTTGCAAGCGCGGGGGAGGCATAATATCAAAAATGCAGAAAACCGAAAAAGAAAGGAACCTTGTATTTATGAAAGGGATTATTCTTGCAGGCGGCGCCGGTACGCGGCTGTATCCGTCTACGCTGGCGGTTTCCAAGCAGATGCTGACAATATATGACAAACCGATGGTCTACTATCCCATGTCGACCCTCATGCTGGCCGGCATTCGGGAGGTACTGATCATCTCCACCCCGCGGGATCTGCCCTGCTATAAGGAGCTGTTCGGCGACGGCAGCCAGCTCGGTATGCAGATTTCCTACGCGCAGCAGGATAAGCCGCGCGGTCTGGCCGATGCCTTTATTTTGGGTGAGGAATTTATCGGCTCGGACAGCGTTTGCCTCGTGCTTGGGGATAATATATTCTATGGCTACGGCTTTTCCGAGCGGCTGCAGGTGGCCGCCGCCAGAAAGTCGGGCGCTACCATTTTCGGTTACCACGTCAGCAACCCGAAGGAGTTCGGCGTGGTGGAATATGATAAGGACTGGAATGTCCTCTCGATTGAGGAGAAGCCGGAGCACCCCAAATCCAACTACGCAGTGCCGGGCCTCTACTTTTACGACAACGAGGTAGTCGAGATCGCCAAGAATGTGCAGCCCTCCGCCAGAGGAGAGCTGGAGATCACCTCGGTCAACAACGAATACCTGCGCCGCGGCCGCCTGAAGGTTGAGCTGTTCGGGCGGGGAATGGCCTGGCTGGATACCGGCAACCATCGCTCGATGCTGGCCGCCTCCAATTTTATCGAGGCGGTGCAGACCAGACAGGGGCTTTATATCGCTTGCCTGGAGGAGATTGCCTACAACAACGGCTTCATCACGAGAGAGATGCTGCTGAAGCAGGCTGAGCGGCTCAAAACCACCGAGTACGGCCAGTACCTCTTCAAAATTGCAGAGAAGGAGAATTAACGGCATATGATGATTCTGATTACCGGCTGTGACGGGCAGCTCGGACAGGAGCTGCAGGCGATTCTGACCTCCGGCCGAAGCGAAATCGGCCCGATTCCGGAGGAACTGGAGGATTGCGACATCTCGGCGGTGGATGTGGACGAGCTGGATATCACCGACACGGCCGCCGTTCTCGGCTTCGTGCGTTCGAGCGCGCCGGACGTGATCATCAACTGCGCCGCCATGACCAACGTCAACGCCTGTGAGAGTGAGCAGGTTACCGCCATGCGGGTCAATGCCATCGGACCGCGCAATCTTGCCCTCGCAGCGGAGGAGGTCGGCGCCAAGCTGATTCATGTCTCGACCGACTATGTTTTCCGCGGAAACGGCACGGCGCCTTACTGTGAGTGGGATGAGACCGGGCCGAACACGGTGTACGGAAAATCCAAGCTGCTCGGCGAGCAGTACGTTTTGGATACCTGCCACCGCGCCTTTGTAGTGCGGACAGCCTGGCTGTACGGTCTGGTCGGCAACAATTTTGTCAAGACCATGCGCCGCCTCGGCCGGGAGAGGGGAGAGGTCACGGTGGTCTATGACCAGCAGGGCAACCCGACCAATGCGAACGACCTCGCCCACCATCTGCTGAAGCTTGCGGTGAGTGAGGCATACGGCATCTACCACTGCACCGGCAGCGGCGTGTGCAGCTGGTTTGATTTCGCCTGCAAAATTATGGAGTATTCGGGAATCGCCTGCCGGGTGAACCCCTGCACGACGGCCGAGTACCCGACCCCCGCGCCGCGGCCGGCCTATTCCGCGCTGCGCAACCTGATGCTGGAATCGACCGTCGGGGACGAAATGCGCCCGTGGGAAGAGGCTTTGCAGAGCTATTGCCGAAAATTGAACGAGGTCGAGCAGGGCTGACGCCGACCGGCGAAGGCAAAAATACCGCTCGCTTTTGAAAAAAGAAAGGACTGTCCTGTTTTATGAAAACGTATCTTGTGACCGGCGGCGCCGGCTTTATCGGTTCCAATTTTGTCCTCTATATGCTGAACAAATATTCGGATATAAAGATCATCAATCTGGATAAGCTGACCTATGCCGGCAATCTTGAAAATCTCAAGTCGGTAGAGAAGGATCCCCGTTATACCTTTGTGCAGGCGGACATCTGCGATAAGGAAGCTGTGGCGAAGCTTTTCTCTGAAAACGAGATCGACTATGTGGTGAATTTCGCGGCCGAAAGCCATGTTGACCGCAGCATCTCGAATCCGGAGGTTTTTGTGCAGACCAACGTGATGGGCACGGTCAACCTCCTTGCCGCGGCGAAAAACGCCTGGCAGACCGGTGATGATCAGTATCGCGAAGGGGTCAAGTACCTCCAGGTTTCGACCGACGAGGTCTACGGCTCTCTGGGCGAGACCGGCTATTTTATGGAGACGACTCCGCTCGATCCGCACAGCCCCTATTCCTCCAGCAAGGCGTCGGCTGACCTGTTTGTCAAAGCCTTCCACGACACCTATAAATTTCCGATGAACATCACCCGGTGCTCCAACAACTACGGCCCCTACCAGTTCCCGGAGAAGCTGATCCCCCTCATCATGAACAACACCCTGCTGCATAAGGATCTGCCGGTTTACGGCGACGGTATGCAGGTGCGCGACTGGCTGTATGTGGAGGATCACTGCAAGGCCATCGACATGGTGCTGAACGGCGGCGTCTCGGGCGAGGTGTACAACGTCGGCGGACACAACGAGCGGCCGAATATTTTTATTGTCAAAACCATCATTGCCTATATCAAAGAGCATGTCGACAGCGAGGTTGGCGAGCATATGATCAAGTATGTCACCGACCGCAAGGGCCACGACCGCCGTTACGGTATCGACCCGACCAAAATTAAGGAGGCGCTGGGCTGGTATCCCGAAACCACCTTTGAGGTCGGCATCAAAAAGACGCTGCAGTGGTATCTCGACAACCGCGACTGGGTGGAGAATGTGACCAGCGGCGCGTATCAGAGCTATTACGAAAAAATGTACGGGGATAAATAAATATGCAGAGGGTTTCGATTGTCATGGCGACCTACTGCGGGGAGAAGTATGTGGAGGAACAGCTCTGCTCTCTTCTGGCGCAGAGCCGGCCGGCCGACGAGGTGCTGATTTTTGACGACGGCTCCTCCGACCGCACGGCCGAGCTGGTCTCCGGCTTTATTGCCGAAAACGGCCTTGCCCACTGGCATTTTCGGGTAAATGAAAAAAACCTTGGCTTTATTGAAAATTTCCGTTCTCTGCTGACGGCCGCGACAGGGGACATCCTCTTTCTCTGCGATCAGGACGACATCTGGTACCCGGACAAGCTGGAGAGGATGCTGGCGGTATTCGACGCGAACCCCGACGCCATGTCGGTCAACGGCAGCTTTGATTTTATCGACGGGGAAGGGACGCTGATTCCTTCGGTTACGGCCGAGGGACACAGCAACCACGACCTCGTCTTTCGGCCGGTCGAGCCGGACGCGGCCGTGCCTCTGTCGTATATGGAGGTGCTGCGCAGCAACGCCTCCCCCGGGTGTACCATGGCCGTCCGGCGGGAACTGCGGGACTATTATCTCGCACACACCTCCGGATTGATCCCGCACGACTGGGAGCTGAATGTTTTCGCGGGGGAGATTGGAAAGGCTTATTTCTACAACCGGCCGGTGATCGGCTATCGGATACATGGCGCCAACGTCATCGGGCTGCGTATTTCGGACGGAAAGACGCACTTGTCTTTTCAGACAACCGAGGACAAGCGGCTTCGTGTGTTTCATGAGCAGGAAAAGCTGCTGGAGTTTTATAAGCTTTCTGTTTACGACAGCCATGCCGAGGCGAGGGATTACATCCGGCATTTCGAAAGCTATCTGAAACTCCGGCGGCAATGCCTAATACGGCGCAATCCTTTTGCGTTTTTCGGGTTTTTCGCCCATCTTCACTATCTGCGGCCGAACCTTTCATCCCGCACCTTTTTTGGCGATCTGGCGTATGCCTTGCGCATACAGAAGTTTTTTGAAAGAACGTGATTTTTATGGGAAAATTTCAGTTTGAAAAAACCCCGATTGAAGGGGTATATGTAATTTCTCCGACCGTGTTCGGCGACGACCGCGGTTATTTTATGGAAACATATCAGTATGAGGAGTTTGCGGCCGCAGGTCTCGACATGACCTTTGTGCAGGACAATCAGTCCAAGTCGAAGCGCGGCGTGCTCCGCGGCCTGCATTTTCAGACCCGCAATCCCCAGGGCAAGCTGGTCCGGGTCATCCGGGGCGAGGTTTATGACGTTGCGGTCGACATCCGCAAGGGCAGCCCGACCTTCGGCCAGCATTTCGGCGTTTTGCTGAGCGAGGAGAACAAGAAGCAGTTCTATATTCCGGAAGGGTTTGCCCACGGCTTCCTCGTCACGTCGGAAACGGCCGAGTTCGTTTACAAGTGCACCAACTATTACGACCCGTCGAGCGAGGCCGGCATCCTCTGGGATGACCCCGATCTCGCGATCGAATGGCCTGTGGCGGCGGATATGGAGATTCTGCTTTCCGAAAAGGATAAAAAGCAGCAGAGCTTTGCCGACTACTGCAAGAAAAACGGATGAGCGGCAGGCCGCAGGTCTCGGTCGCGATGGCGGCCTATAATGGAGAGGCCTTCATCGAAGCGCAGATTGCGTCGATCCTCCCCCAGCTTGAGGAAGGGGATGAACTGGTGATTTCCCTCGACCCATCGAAGGATCGGACGGCCGAAATCATCGAAGGGTTTGCCGACTCCCGCATCCGGCTTCTGCCCGGGCCGGGAGAAGGTGTGCAGAAAAATTTTGAAAACGCGCTGCGCCATTGCGGGGGAGAGATTCTTTTCCTCTGCGATCAAGACGATGTCTGGGCGCCGGACAAGGTGGAATCGGTGCTGTCGGTTTTTGCGGCGCGGGACGCTTTGCTGGTGCTGCACGACGCGCAGATTACCGACGGCGCGCTGCACGTAACCGAGCCATCCTTTTTTGCGGCGCACGGCACCCGCACCGGCTTTTGGCGCAATGTGCTGCGCAATTCTTATATCGGCTGCTGTATGGCCTTTCGCCGCGAACTTTTAAGGAGCGCCTTGCCCTTTCCCGATCGGCTGCCGATGCATGACCAGTGGCTCGGTCTGCAGGCCGAGCGCAGCGGCCGGGTCGAGCTGCTTGACCGTCCGCTGCTGTTCTATCGACGGCACGGCGGCAATGTCAGCGGAGAAACACATGCCTCTTTGCCGCAGATGCTGCGCTGGAGAGGTCGACTGCTTTTGGCACTGATGCGGCGCCGGGGGGCATAACCGGCAGTACGGAGGTTTTGCAATTACTATGGAAAAGGCTTTACAATGGTTTCGGAATATCGCGCTCGGTGTGACGCTGATATTCGTGATTGAATTGATGTTCGGGTATACCGGCGCGATGATTTTTATCGCCGGGACAGAAATACGCACGGTTTTGTTTGTGCTGTCGGCGGGGCTTCTCTACCTCTATTGCCTGCTGTATGTTATTGTGAACCGGGTGCGGATTTTCGGCGTCCGGGATAAAAACTCGGTATTTGGCTCCTTTCGGCTGTTCGACTGGGCGCTGGTGGCCTTTACAATCTCTTCGGCCGCATCGGTTTTCGTGATTCCGAGGCTGAACGGCGTCAGCTTTCTTCTCGCAAAGCAGGAGGGGCTGGCTTGTCTTTGCATGCTGCTTCTCTATTTCCCCATCGGCTTTATGATCCGCAGGGGACTTTTGAATTTTGACCGGTTTGAGAAGATTTTATATTGGCTCTGCCTGATTTTCTCGGTTCAGCACATCGCCTTGTATGTGGGAGAGATGATGCACGGCGGCTTTATTGAGGGGTATTTTGACCTTTTACAGGGGATTCTGGGTCCTGCCGCACAGTTTCCGCCGGTGATTTTGGGACATGGCGGTTATCCCCGCGTGATGTTCCTCACCTCCATTTACATCATTGTCGGATTTTATCTTGTGTTCCGGCGGCTGCCGAAGCTGACGCTTTGCGACTATATTGTGCTGGCGGTGCATGTGACCGCTTTTTTGACCACCATGACAAAGTCGGTCTGGTACGGCGTGATCGTGGGACTGCTTGTTTTCACCGTTTTGTACGGGATCAAGTATCTGCGCCGCCGCAATTGGAAGGAGCTTGGAAAGTACGCTGCGCTGCTTGCCGGCGTTCTGGCTCTGGTGCTGATTCTCAACGCCACGTTGTTTAACGGCATGGTGGTCGCGCGGATGAACAACTCCTTCAACAGCAGTATCAGCTCCATCACCCCGAGTGAGGGGGAGACCGAGCTTGAGCGCCTCGACCGCGAGGGGGCGCTGATCTCCAACGATATTAAGATTGAGCAGACCAGGAAGCTGCTGGGCAAGTGGCTGGAAAACCCGATTTTCGGCTGCGGCTACGGTGCCTATGTGGAGGGGTACACCCGCTCGGATGAGGCTGTCTTTTCCTATGAAATGCAGCTTCCGGCTCTGCTGATGAAGATCGGCGTGGTCGGCGTCGGTCTGCTGCTCTTTTTGCTGATTGCCATGGTTATAAACCTCCGCCGCGCAAAAAAAGACGGGGGAGATACCACGCCCTCCTATGCGTGGCTGTTTTTGCTCAGCAGCTTTGGCGTCTGTGCGCAGACCAATCCTCTGCTGCTGAATTATAACGGAATGTCTCTGATCGTCCTGCTGCTGGCCTCCTGCGCCGCAATCGGATACAGAGGAGAGTGTGTGCGGCTGTCCGGGAGGACGGAGGAACTTTAAAACTATGAGAACAAAGTATTCGGTTCTGAATGTGCTCAGCGGTATGCTGTCTCAGGTGCTGATTGCACTGATGGGCTTTGTCTCCCGAAAGGTGTTTATCGCTACGCTGGGCATCGGAATGCAGGGGGTCAACGCCACTCTGACGAGCGTGATCACCATGCTCAGCCTGTCGGAGCTTGGCATCGGGACGGCCATTATCTGCAATCTCTATAAGCCTCTGGCTGAGGGAGATCGGAAAAACGTGACGGCTTTGATGCAGCTGTATGCGAAGGTTTACCGCATCATCGCCGCCATCGTGCTTTTCCTCGGGCTGCTGGTTGTGCCGGCGCTTCCCCTGATCCTGGCGGCGGAGGATGTCGCTTCTGTTCCGCAGGGGTATTTTACGGTTGTTTATCTGCTTTTCCTCTGCGACGTGGTGATTTCCTACCTGTTCGCGTACAAGCGCTCTATCCTGACCGCCGATCAGAAGAATTATGTGGTTACACTGGTGGCGACCGCCTCAAACCTGCTTGCCAGCATCACGCAGATCGTTGTGCTGCTGCTGACGAAAAACTTTGTGTTCTACCTGCTGCTTAAGATTTTCTTCCGTCTGGCGGAAAATCTGACGCTGGCCTTTATCGCCAACCGGCGGTATCCGTATATCTGTGAGAAGGAGAAGATTCCCGTTCCGAAGCCGGTGCGGTACAATATTTTCTCCAATACCAAGGCACTTGCGCTGCATTATATCGGCAACTACCTGATCAACGGAACCGATATGATGATTATCACCAAATTCCTCGGCACGGTGGTATCGGGCGTTTACTCCAACTATTATATGATTCTGACGGTGCTCAAGACCGTCTTTGCACAGATTTCGGCCGGCATCACCGCCAGCTTTGGAAACCTCTTGAGCGAGGGAAATAAGGAGAATCTTTACGTCGCCTTCCGCAAGGTGCTGTTTGTCGTTTTTGCACTCTCCAACTTTGCGGCGATTTCGCTGTTTTGCCTGTTTCAGGATTTTCTAGCGCTCTGGCTGCCGGGGGTCGACCGCCTTTCTACGCCGGTCGTTTTTATCCTCTGCCTGAATTTTTATATCACCTCCATTTCCGAGCCGGTGGGAGGGCTGCGGGCCAGCGCGGGACTTTTCCGTCCCGACCGCTATCTGCATCTTTTCCTGGCTGCGCTGAACCTGGTGATCTCGGTCCTGCTGGTGCAGAAAATCGGGATTTTCGGCGTGTTCCTCGGCACGTTCTTCTGCCTGTGCATTAAGGAGCTGACGGTTCTGCCGTGGATTGTTTATCGGAATTTATTTGAAAAAAAGCTCTATCTTTATCAGCTGACGCTGCTTGGATATTTCGCCGTGACGCTGGCGGCCGGTCTGCTGACCTGGTGGGTTTGCAGTCTTGTCGTACTGGACAGCCTGCTGCTGACCCTCATCTGTCACGCGGCCATTTGTGTTCTGCTGCCCAATCTGCTGGTGGCGGCGGTCTTTTTCAAAACGAAGGAATTCCGCTATCTGACCGACCTGATCGGCAGCTTTGCGCGTCGGATTCTGAAACGCGATAAGGGGGAGGCAACGGCATGAGTCAGCCGATTTACGCAGTTATTGTACTGTATAATGTGAATTACAAAAATTCCAGAACCTTTATGGATATCGTTGGGATACCGGATGTTTCGCTGATCGTCTGCGACAACAGCACGGTGGATGTCGGCAATTATGAGCTGTCGGACGATTATCCGGAGGTTACCTATATCTCCATGGGGCACAACGCCGGCCTTTCCGCCGCGTACAACCGCGCCCTCCACAAGCTGGAGGGGAAGGAGGGGTATCTCTGCCTCTTTGACGACGATACCGAGGTCGGGGCGAACTATTTCTCCGCCCTGCGGGAGGAGATTGACCGCACAGGGGCCGATGTGTATCTGCCGCTCGTCTATGATGACGAGGGGCTGATATCCCCCTGCATCATATCGGGTGTAAAGACCAGCCGCGCCTTGTCCGCGGAGGGGATCCCTCCCGAACAGATCAGCGGCATCAACAGCGGCATGGCCGTAAATCTTGCGGTCTACCGCGATTATCGCTATGACGAGGGATACTTCCTTGATTATATTGATCATGCCTTTTTGCGGGATATGAAGGCGAGGGGATATAAAATCCTCCCGATCTGCAGCATCACTTTGAAGCAGGATTTCTCCATGAACAATCGTTCGGATGTCCTGGGGGCGAAGGTGCGCTTCCGCCTGTTTTATCGCGATTTTTATCGTTTTTGCAATGTCAGCTTTTCGGCGCGCTGCTTTGCAATCCGGTTTATTATAAAGCGGTGGCTTTATATCAATCTTTATATGCGGCTCAACAGCTGGCGCCTGCGCTGGGCGAAAAAGAGAGAGGAAAAGGCAAAATGACGGATTTAAGCATCTGCGTCGTGACGTATAACAGCCGGGATGAGATCGGCACGCTTTTGGACAGCATTTTTGCCTGGACCTCCGGGATTTCCTTTCAGGTGTACGTCGTCGACAACTGCTCGACCGACAAAACCGCCGATTTGGTAGAGGAAAAATACCCGGCCGTCCGCGTGATCCGCAGCGGGGAGAATGCCGGCTTCGGCCACGGGCACAATCAGGTGATGCCCTATCTGGACTCCCGCTATCACGCGGTCATCAACCCGGACATCCGCCTGGTGGAGGATGTTTTTTCTCCCCTGATCGCCTATCTGGACGGCCATCCCGACTGCGTGCTGGCGACGCCGCGGATTCTCAATCCCGACGGCAGCGAGCAGAAGCTGCCGAAGCGGCTGCCCAAACTGCAATACATGTTCCTGGGGCGGCTGGGGCGTTTCTTCCCTCCGTTTCAGAAGTATCGGGACATCTACACCCGCGCGAACGAGGTCTTCACAGAACCCACCGAAATCGAGTTCTGCACAGGCTGCTTTATGCTTTTACGAACCGCGGCTTTTCGTGATCTCGGCGGCTTCGACGAACGCTTTTTCATGTATCTGGAGGATGCCGATCTCAGCCGCAGGGCAGCTGAATACGGCAAGCTGATTTTCTATCCCGGTGTTTCGGCCGAGCACAGGTGGGCGCGTGCCTCTGGCAAGAGCCTGAAGTTTTTGCGGATTCATCTGGACTCCATCCGGAAGTACCGCGGCAAACTGCGGGAGGAGAAAAGGCAGCAAAAACGCAGAAGGGTTTAAGATTTAGTCCTTTTTTGGAGGGGGCTTGGATATGGACAAGGCAACCGATTTCGCCACCCGCGCGAGAGAAATTCAGGATTTTCGCTGCGTTCGTTTTGACGCGCTGCCCGACATCCCGCTTTACATGGATCAGGTGATCAGCATTGTCGAAAACAGCCTCTCGGTTTTTGCGTCGGGGGAAAGTGAGAAAATATTAAGCCCCTCCATGGTGAATAATTATGTTAAGCAGAAGGTCCTTCCGCCGCCGCAGAACAAGCGGTATACAAGGGAGCATGTCGCATATCTGCTTTGCATATGCATTCTTAAAAAAGTGCTCAGCATCGCGCAGATTCAGCGGCTGCTCGATTTGCAGCGGCAATTTTGGCCGGTGGAGTCGGCTTACAACCGCTTCTGTGGGGAGGTTGAGGCCGCGCTGTCTACCGCCTTCTCCGACGACGACAGCCTGCCTCCCCCAAAAAAGGGAGAGGCGGACAGCATACGCCTCCTCCGCGCGGCGGCGCTCTCCTTCGCCCACCGCGTCTATCTGGAGCAGCGGCTCCTCTCGCTGGACGCGGCGGAATAAACCGGCTGCTTTTTAAAAAAAGAAGGCTCTTGCGGGGCTTTCGGACAGGGGGAATATCATGAACAGGAAAATGCTGCTGTGCGTCCTGCTGACACTGTGTCTGCTGCTTGGCGGGTGCACCCGCACTTATAACGACTGGGCCGGGATATACTGCGACGATATCGGGGGCGAACGCCTGACCTCCGGCGTGGCGGAGGTAGGGCGCGCCACATTCTATGTTCCGGAGGAGTGGATCTGCTCCCGGGTGGATGACTTTATCTTCTTTGCCTCTTATGAAATCGACGACCTGGAAGAGGTGCAGCTCCCCGGGGGAGAGCTTTATCTTGTCGGCTGGGTCGCACCTTATACGGAGGGGGCTTTGTCCCACTCGGTTGAAGAGATTTTCGACAACGTTACCGTTCCGGCCGACTCGGCCATGTTCAGCGTCGGGCTGAACAACGGCGCCGTGTATGGGCGGGAGGTATACAACCTCGGGACGGAAGGACAGCCGAAATACTACCTGACCCTCC
The DNA here is from genome assembly GCA_900543525.1 of uncultured Oscillospiraceae bacterium. Taxonomy (GTDB): domain Bacteria; phylum Bacillota; class Clostridia; order Oscillospirales; family Acutalibacteraceae; genus UQRS01. The sequence continues at coordinate 5,308 of UQRS01000026.1, read as the reverse complement.
GCCCGAACGAATTTACCGAAATCAAGCTGATTGACTGGCAGGATTTGTGCGGAAAAGAACTGGTGAAAAAGATTGCCGGCTCCCTGATGGTCGACGCGCAGTAAGATAGAAGGCGAAAAGTGCTCTCTTTTTTCGGAGGGCGCTTTTTTTATTTTGATAAGGGTATAAAAAAGGCGGCGCGCCGGCCTTTTTGCAGCGAAAAAAAGCGGCGTGCTCCGGAGTATCGGCGGCGGGGCCTCGGCCGCAGCCGCCTTATCCAGAGGCGGGACACTGCAAAACATCCGGGGAGAGGAGATTATTTCTATATCCGGTTTTGCCGTTGACAGGGGTGCGTTTCTCCCATATAATAAATTTTAAGGAAAAATAAGGCTTTTGCCAAAACATATTTTAAGGAGTGTGCATACCGTGAAAATTTTAGTCCGGCGTTTTGCCGTTTGTTTGCTCTGCCTGTCCATGCTGCTGATGCTCTTCCTCCCGTCGGCCGCCCTGGCGAAGGAGGTTTTGACCGGCCGTGTGCAGGTCGACAGCGTCCTGAATGTCCGCAGCGGTGCAGGCACCAACTACGGCGTGGTGGACACCCTTCCGCCGGGGCAGACGGTGTATGTCACCGGAACCTACTACACGCTGGAGGGGGCAAAGTGGTACGCCGTCTATTACGATAAGGACGGCGGGCGAAAAACCGGCTATGTCCATTCCGACTATGTTTCCATCACCGGCAGCTTTGACGACGGCAGCACGGAGGAGGATTTTGAAACAAGCTTGGACAAGCAGGGCTTCCCGGAGAGCTATCGCCCGGCGCTGCGTGCGCTGCACGCGGCCTACCCGAACTGGGTGTTTGAGGCGCAGCACATCGCCCCCTCCTGGACGGAGGTCTTGCAAAACGAGCAGAAATGCGGGGTGAACATGGTCTCCTACCTGCGGCCGGATTCCTGGAAATCGGTTGCGCCAAAGGCGTACGATCCGGCGACCGGCGTGTGGACGCCGATGGACGGCGCAAGCTGGGTCGCCGCCTCGGAGGAGATTGTGGCCTATTACCTCGACCCGCGCAATTTTCTGGACGCTTCGGAAATTTTTCTTTTTGCGACCCACGCCTTTGACAGCGCCTACCATACGCTGGAGGCGGTGCAGCGCGCGGTGTCCGGCACTTTTCTGGACGCCCCGTTCCCGGAGGACGGCTTTTCTACATACGCTGAAGCGATTCTGTACGCCGGACAGCAGGCGGGAGTGAACCCCTGCGTCCTGGCCGCCATGATCCTGGTGGAGCAGGGAAGCGACGGCCGCGGCGGCTGCATCTCGGGGAGCGTCTCCGGGTATGAGGGGATTTACAACTACCTCAACATCGGCGCGTATACGACCGACACCATGTCCGCGGTGGAGAGGGGCCTCTGGTGGGCGGCCGGCGGCAGAGGGGATTCCTACGGCCGGCCGTGGAACACCCGGCTGAAATCGCTGGTCGGCGCGGCGCAGTACTATGCCGACGGGTATATCGACGTGGGGCAGGATACCCTCTATCTTAAAAAATTCGACGTGGTGAACGACGCTGCGACCGGCCTCTACTGGCATCAGTACATGTCCAATATCGAGGGGGCGCAGGCCGAGGCGTATAATCTGAAGAAGGCGTACAGCAGCTTTCTCGACTCGGCGCTGGTTTTTAAAATTCCGGTTTATACCGGCATGCCGGAAGCCCCCTGCGCCAAGCCGAGCGGCAGCGGCACGGTCGCGCCGCGCCTGCTGAAGGCGGACATCGCCGCCCTGCCCGAGGTGGGGGAGATCACCCTCGCGCACGCGGAGACGGTCTCTGCCCTGCGGGCGCGCTACAACGTGCTGACCGACGAGCAGAAGGCGCTTGTGACCAACCTTTCCCGCCTGACCGAGGCGGAGCTGAAAATTCTCTCACTCCAGCCGGGGGAGGCCATTCCCGGCGACCTCAACCGGGACGGTCAGATTACCGTGTCGGATGTGGTGACCCTGCGGCAGATGATTTTGCTGGAGTTGTCAGATGAAGGAACGCTGCGCCGCGGAGATCTGGACGGCGACGGGAAGCTCACCGTCTCCGACGTGGTGGCGCTGCGGCAGAAAATCCTGATTGGGTGAGCCGGCGAGAGGCGAAATGGGACGCCGCCGGGCGGCATGGTTTGACTCCGCCGGTTTCGCGGCCTTTATCGCCCTCCGCTTTGGCGAGAGAAAAAGTAAAATCAAAAAAACACGCCTTGTTCAAAAAAAGTGAACATGGCGTGTTTTTTTTATAGAATCCCGGCGGCAATTTTTTTGAAATGCCGTGCCGCCGCCTCAAACCCCGGCGGCGCGCTTATCCTTTTTGAAAGAGATTGCCGCCGTGACAGTCGATGGCCGCAATCAGGGGGAAGCTTTGAAATTCGAGCCGCTTCACCGACTCACACCCCAGCTCCGGAAAGGCGATCACCTCGCAGGAGGAAATGCACTTCGCTGCCAGCGCGCCGGCGCCGCCGATCGCGCAGAGGTAGACCGCTTTGTTTCGCACAACAGCCTCACAAACGGAGGCGCTGCGCTGCCCCTTGCCGATCATGCAGGACAGCCCCAGGTCCAGCAGCCGCGGCGCGTAAGGGTCCATCCGGCTGGAGGTGGTCGGCCCGCAGCTCCCGATCGGGAGGCCCTCCGGCGCGGGGGTCGGTCCGGCATAGTAGATGGCCGCGCCCTCCAGCGAAAAGGGGAGGGGCGCCCCGGCGTCCAGCAGGGCGATCAGCTTTTTGTGCGCCGCATCTCTGGCGGTGTAGACCGTCCCGCTGAGGATTACCCGATCTCCGGCGTGGATTTCGGCCGCTTTCTCTTGCAGCTCGCTTGTATTTAAAATATGTTCCATAAGCTTTTCCTACGTCCTTTCCTCTTTCCATAGCATGCCTTTTTCCGCTGCGCGCAGAGGTGCGCCGGGCATGCTGCGGAAAAATCAAATCTTTTCGCCGCCTCGGTTTTTGGGGCGGTTTCGCTTTTCTCATGAACAGTATAGCAAAATACCGCGCTCGGAACAAGCGGCAGGGACAAAATTTCTTTGCCTTTGTTGACTTTACCGTTTTATTGTGTTAAACTGCAGAAAAGACCTTCGCCGAAGGGATGGCAGGAAGCAGATTTTGTTTTTGCCTTTCGCGGCGGGTATTTCCTAATTTCAAATACAAAAAGAAGGTGTTGTCTTTTGGATAAATTGCGGGATAAAAGCACCGATCTGCTTTTTGACGCCATCCTGACCCTGAAGGATGTGGAGGAGTGCTATGCTTTTTTTGAGGATATCTGCACCGTGAAGGAGATCAAGTCCATCGCACAGCGCTTGCTGGTGGCGCAGATGCTGACCGAAAAGTGCGTTTACAGCGATATTGTAAAGAAAACCGGCGCCTCTACCGCGACCATCAGCCGGGTCAACCGCTCTTTGAGTTACGGCAACGACGGGTATCAGATGGTTTTTGACCGCCTGCGCGAGGATAAGGAATAACATGCCGGGCTACAGTGAAGTGTTCGCCGCGTTTTACGACCGGCTGATCTGCGACGTCGATTACGGCGCGCGGACGGAGTATCTTCTCCGCCTGTTTGAGCGGTTTGGCGGCCGCCGCCCGGAGAGGCTGCTTGACCTCGCCTGCGGAACCGGCAGCTTTTCTTACGAGATGGCTCGCCGCGGGATTGAGGTGATCGGGGTCGACCTCTCGCCCGAGATGCTGACCGAGGCGGAGGCCAAACGGCAGCAGGAGGACAAGGTCTTTTTTGTCTGTCAGCCGGCCGAAGCGCTGGAGCTTGGGCAAAGCGTCGACGGCGCGATCTGCTGCCTTGACAGCGTCAATCATTTCGATGGCGCCGAGGGTGTGCAGGCGGCCTTTTCCCGCGTGGCGGCGCATTTGGAGGACGGCGGAATTTTTTTGTTCGACGCCAATACCCTCTACAAACAGCGGGAGATTTTGGGGAACAATACCTTTGTCTACGACACCGAGGAGGTTTACCTCGTCTGGCAGAACAGCCTGATCGGGGAGGGGGATATTTTGCTCTCCCTCGATTTTTTCTGCTGTGGGGAGGACGGCCTCTACGACCGGTACTCGGAAAGCTTTACGGAGTACGGCTACAGCGCGGAGGCGTTCGGCCGCCTGCTGGACGCCGCCGGGATGGAGCTGCTTGCCTGCTTCGGCGACATGACCGAGCAGCCTCCGGAGGAGGACTGCCAGCGGATGGCCTTTGCCGCAAAAAAGCGGTAGCTTTTATCTGTGCCGGAAAATATGCCGCAAAGGCGCGCGGCCTCGAAGGCTTTTTAAAGAAGGGATTTTTATGGGAAAACTGATACGCTGCATTACCTCCGACGGCGCGGTCATGGCCACGGCGTTGGATTCAACCGATATTGTCGCCCGGGCGGAGGAGATTCACAAAACCTCGGCCGTGGTGACCGCCGCGTTGGGACGGCTGCTGACCGCCGCCTCCATGATGGGCAATATGCTCAAAGGGGCGGAGGATTCCATCACCCTTAAAATGGCGGGAGACGGGCCGATCGGCTCTATCCTGGCGGTGTCCGACAGCACCGGCAATGTGCGCGGCTATGCGCAGAATAATGTGGTTGAGCTGCCGCTGAACGAAAAGGGCAAGCTGGACGTTTCCGGCGCTTTGGGAAAGACGGGGACGCTCTATGTGGTCAAGGACCTCGGCCTCAAGGAGCCGTACAGCGGCTCGGTGCCTTTTGCCTCGGGCGAGGTGGCGGAGGATATCACCGCCTATTATGCCGTCAGCGAGCAGATTCCGACCGTGTGCGCGCTTGGCGTGCTGGTGAACCCGGACCTGACGGTTCGGGCGGCCGGCGGCTATATTATTCAGCTGCTTCCGGCGGCCGACGACCATACGATCGACTTGCTGGAGGCTTCGGTAGCCAAAATGCGTCCGGTCAGCGCCCTGCTGGCCGAGGGCAAAACCCCGCAGGAGATTTTGACCGCTGCCCTCGACGGGTTCGAGGTGGAGGTGCTCTATGAGCAGGAGGCCTTCTATCGCTGCAATTGCAGCAGAGAGCGGGTGGAGCGCGCCCTCATCAGCATGGGCAGAGAGGAGCTTGCCGCCATGGCGGAGGAGATGGAAACGGCCGAGGTGAAGTGTCAATTCTGCGATCAGACCTATCGTTTTTCCAAAGACGACTTGATCTCCCTAAAAAATTTATAAAAAATGAAAATTAGGTGTTGACAACAGGAACCAGTTGTGGTAATATAATCAACGTCGCCGGTGAGGTAATCGAAAACAGAAATCGAGACGGCACAGGCTGATTGGGGAGCATAGCTCAGCTGGGAGAGCATCTGCCTTACAAGCAGAGGGTCACAGG
>UQRS01000025.1 GCA_900543525.1 uncultured Oscillospiraceae bacterium | reverse complement strand
CACCCCACTTATTAGATAGTATATCATACTTGTCTAACAAATGGGGTGCTGTTCATTTTGGCGAGGTCGGGTTTTTCATATTGGAACGCAGGCGAAAGGCTGATTTATCCTTTCAAAATCGCCTGACGCATAAGGACAACGTCCGTGATGGAGAGGAGGCCGTCGTGCGAAAAATCGTATTTTTCAAGCATTTGTGCAGACGGCGTTCCAGTGGCCAGAATCAGCTTCCGCAGCTGGACAACGTCGGCGACCGTAAGCGGGCCGGGATCGTCGATTCCGGTGATATAGCTCGGCTCGGCGAGAATCTCTCCCGCGGGGTAGGTGCTGTTGATCCGGTCAATGGCGGCGATGACAGCCTCTCTCCCCGGCTGATTCAGGGTATAGATCACAATGCGGAGGGTCAGTTCGCCATCCCCATTTTTGTACTCGACCACCTTTTTGATGCTCGCGTCGACCAGAGTGCAGATTTCCTCCTCCGCCGGATGCTGGGTGGGAGGTGTGACCATCACCGTGAAGGTATCCTCCGAAATCCGGGCATCATCCGGAATTTCCGCCCCGGCCGGCAGCGCCGCCGCGGCAAGACATGTACACCCTACGAGCAATGCCAAAACGAGCAAACCGGATATTACCTTTTTCATGTTTTCACCCTCCTGTAAAAATCTGCTATTTTATGAACCCTTTATATTATGACATATCTTTTTTGTATTTATAAAGCATTTTTACAAAATATATTTCAAATTTACAAAAACACTTAAAAACATTTATTTTAATTGGAAGGAATGAATGGTTCTAATGCCATCGCCGGGCAGGTCGCTTCGCCCGCTGCGGCGCTTTCCGCCATCCCTTATTTTCCCCCAAAAATGCGACAGGACACCCGGACAGCAAACGTCCGGATGCCCTGTCAGATTGGAGTAAAGGGATTGGCAATTTTTAAAGGGAGAGGTTATTCAACGTCCTGCAGGGCGTCATAGCCTTCCTCGCCGGTGCGAACCTTGACCACGTTCTCGACGTCATAGACAAAGATCTTTCCGTCACCGATGTGTCCGGTGTAAAGCACCTTCTTCGCGGTCTCAATAACCGCACGGACCGGCACCTTTGCCACGACGATCTCGACCTGTACCTTAGGCAGCAGGTTGATCTCGAGCGGGGCGCCGCGGTAGTATTCCGGCTTGCCCTTCTGCACGCCGCAGCCAAGCACGTTGGTTACGGTCATGCCGGTGATGCCGATGTCCATCATAGCGGACTTGAGCAGTTCAAATTTATCCTGCTTGAGGAGAATCTCCACCTTGGAGATTTTTGTATCCGAAGCCACCGGCTTGTCAGAGGTCTTTACCTGTACCGGAACCGCCTCGTCCATCGGGACGGCATTCTTCGGCAGCGGAGCGGAGAGGTTCGCCTCTACCGGGATGGCAGTCGCCGGGACAGAGGGAGCAAAGTCGGCATAAGCGCTGACCAGGCCGTGCTCCGGCAGATCAAGACCGCTGATTTCCTCTTCGGCAGTGACACGCAAGCCCATCGTGTGCTTGATGATCTGGAAGAGGATGAAGGAGGTAAGTGCACCCCAGGCGATGACGACCAGCATACCGATCAGCTGCGAGCCGAAGCAGCCAAAGCCGCCGCCGAGCAGGAGTCCGGTGTATCCGCCAGTACCGTCTCCGTTGGAGAAGAGGCCTACTGCCAGTGTACCGAAAGCACCATTTAGGCAGTGAACGCCAACCGCGCCGACCGGATCATCTATCTTGAGTACCTTGTCAACAAACTCAACACCAAATACAATCACGAATCCGGAGATCAGGCCGATTATCGCAGCCGCCCACGGATCTACCGTATCGCAGCCTGCCGTGATGGCAACCAGGCCGGCCAGAGAGCCGTTCAGCGTCATCGAAACATCCGGCTTGCCATAGCGAACCCAGGTGATGATCATTGTGGCTACCGTAGCAACGGCCGCCGCCAGGTTGGTGTTAAAGAAAACCTTGCCGGCCAGTTCTGCGCCGCCGTTTGTCATCGAGACGGTCGAGCCGCCGTTGAATCCGAACCAGCAGAACCAGAGGATGAATACGCCGAGTGCACCCAGCGGGATGCTGTGACCGGGGATTGCCTTTGGCTTTCCGTCTTTATCATACTTGCCGATACGCGGGCCGAGGAGTGCAGCGCCGACAAAGGCGATCACGCCGCCGAGCATGTGCACCGCCGTAGAACCGGCGAAGTCGTGGAAGTTTGCAAGTGCGCCGTTTGTCAGATCACTCAGCGTAGCCAGCCAGCCGCCGCCCCAGATCCAGTGTCCCGAGATGGGGTAGATCAGCAGGCTGATCACGCCGCTGTAAATGCAGTAGGCGCTGAATTTTGTGCGCTCGGCCATAGCGCCCGAAACGATCGTGGCAGAGGTCGCACAGAATACAGTCTGGAAAATAAAATAGGTAAATTTATCAACGCCGGCCGGAAGAATCGCGGAATAGTCTCCCAGTCCCAGCAGATCAAGCCCGCCGATCAGCGCGCCCGAGCCGCCGAACATAATACCAAATCCGACCAGCCAGTAGAGCGGTGTGCCGATTGAAAAATCCATCAGATTTTTCATGATGATGTTTCCGGCGTTTTTGGAACGGGTAAAACCGGTCTCAACCATGGCGAAGCCGGCCTGCATAAAGAACACCAGCGCAGCACCGACCAGAACCCACATGGTATTGACGTCGGAAAAGAGTACGGTAATGTTTTCCATATTGAATACCTTCCTTTCATGAAATAGGCTGCGTATGCAGTCTTTGCCGGCTTAAAGGATTGCTCCTTCAAACCAAAAATCACTCCAACCTGAAAAAAGAGGCGCGCCTCCCACCGGAGCTTTGTATTGCTCCGGGCGGGTTTGGCGCACCTCTTTGTGCACAAAATATACTGTTTTAAAACGGATCAGACATTGAAGAGCAGCTCGGCGTAGGAGGGATAGGGCCAGTACTCGGCCGAGGTGATATCCTCCAGCGCGTCAGCGGTAGCACGAAGATCTTGCATTGCGGCAAAAACATCCTCGTAGTAAGCGACAGCGCTCTTTTCCGGATCGGTGATGGCTGCAGTCTGCGTCAGCACCTTTTCCAGCTTTTCGGTTTTCTGGTACAGCTCGCCGGTAAGAACCGAGAGCTTTTTGACCAGTGACTCCTCCATCAGGCAGGGAATATCCTTGCTGACCGATTTCTTGGAGAGGATGGTGTTGGCAAGCTCGGCAGCGTAAGCACTGACGGCCGGAAGCACATCCTTCTTCGCCATATCCAGCAGGGTCAAAGCCTCAATATTGATGGTTTTGCTGTAGTTCTCGTAGTTGATCTCCAGCCGGGAGAGCATTTCCGCCTTGGTGTAAATGCCATGCTCGGTGAAGAGCTTGATGTTTTTATCACTGACGAAGTAAGGCAGCGCGTCAACCGTCGATTTGAGGTTCAGCAGCCCTCTGTGCTCGGCCTCCGCAACCCACTCATCCGAGTAGTTGTTGCCGTTGAAGATGATCCGGGCGTGCTTGGTCACATTCTTTTTAATCAGCTTCTTGATGGTCAGCTCTTTATCCTCGGCCACCTCAAGCTGATCGGCAAAGACCTTGAGCGACTCGGCCACGATGGTGTTCAGCACGGTGTTCGGGCCAGCGATGGAAGCGTTCGAGCCGAGCATGCGGAATTCGAACTTGTTGCCGGTGAAGGCAAAGGGAGAGGTCCGGTTGCGGTCGGTCGAATCCTTCTTGAAATGCGGAAGAACCATAACGCCGGTCTCAATCTCCGGCACCTGCACCTCTTTGTATTTTTCGCCGGTCTGAATCGCCTCAAGCACGGTGGCCAGGTCGTCGCCGACAAACATCGAGATGATGGCGGGCGGCGCCTCGTTCGCGCCCAGCCGGTGATCGTTTCCGGCGGAGGCAACCGAGATACGCAGCAGATCCTGATAATCGTCAACCGCCTTGATTACCGCCGACAGGAAGAGCAGGAAGAGGGTGTTGTTGGCCGGATCCTTGCCCGGGTCAAGCAGGTTGACGCCGGTATCGGTCGAGATTGACCAGTTGTTGTGCTTGCCGCTGCCGTTGACGCCGTCGAACGGCTTCTCATGCAGCAGGCAGACCAGACCGTGCCGGGCGGCGACCCGCTTCATCGTTTCCATCGTCAGCTGGTTGTGATCGGTTGCGATGTTGGTGGTGCTGAAGATCGGCGCCAGCTCATGCTGGGCGGGGGCAACCTCATTATGCTCGGTCTTGGCCAGGATGCCCAGTTTCCACAGCTCGTCATCCAGGTCGGCCATGAAGGCCTTGACCCGGGGCTTGATGGAACCGAAGTAGTGATCGTCCAGCTCCTGTCCCTTGGGCGGCTTGGTACCCAGCAGGGTTCTGCCGCAGAAGATCAGATCCTTGCGCTGATCGTAATATTCCTTGTCGATCAGGAAATATTCCTGCTCCGGTCCGACGGTTGTGATCACGCGATGCACATCATCCTTGCCGCACAGGTGCAAGACCCGCAGAGCCTGATGATTGATCGCCTCCATCGAGCGGAGGAGCGGCGTCTTTTTATCCAGCGCCTCACCGCCGTAGGAGCAGAAGGCCGTGGGTATGTAGAGGGTGTCCTCCTTCAAAAAGGCATAGGAGGTCGGATCCCAGGCGGTGTATCCGCGAGCCTCAAAGGTGGCGCGCAGGCCGCCCGACGGAAAGCTGGAGGCGTCCGGCTCGCCTTTAATCAATTCCTTGCCCGAAAACTCCATAATAATCCGGCCGTCGGAGGTGGGGGAGATGAAGCTGTCGTGCTTCTCGGCGGTGACGCCGGTCATCGGCTGGAACCAGTGGGTAAAATGGGTAGCACCCTTTTCAATCGCCCAGTCCTTCATCGCATTGGCCACGACATTGGCGACGCCGACATCCAGGCTTTTGCCTTCCGCCACGGTCTTTTTCAGAGACTTGTATGTCTCCTTCGGGAGCCGTTCCTTCATCGTGGCGTCGTCGAAAACCATGCTGCCGAACAGTTCAGGAAGAGATTTCATAACGCGTTTCCTCCAATCATAAAATATAGACTGTATACTCCTTTACGGGGTATAAATGGGTAATACAAAAGGCGCTGTGAGAAGATACTCACAGCGCCTTTGCTGTTCATGTGCTTTAGTATAATCCTACAGAATTTGTTTGTCAAGCCCTTTTGTCAAAAAAATTTCCATATCTACTGCTTTTGGGAAATTGAACAGAATCCTTCGTCCTGTTCGGGCAATCGATTGGCCAAAACTTCCTCTGCAATGATCCGGCGGGTCGTCCGACGGTCCATCGCCAGCTTTTCAATGTAACGGTGCGCCTCCGGTTCGCTTAAGGCGCAGCGCTCGATCAGAACGCACTTGGCCCGATCGACCAGGCGGATTTCCTCAATCTTGGACTGAAGCCGGACATTCTCCTCCCGCAGGCCGAGAAATCGGTTGCGCGCCGCCAAAACCAGCTTGAGCGCCTGATGCAGAAAGGCGCGGTTGACCGGCTTTGGAATCACAAATACGCCGCTGTCCTCGACCTTGGCCGAGACATCGTCCGCAATCTCCCCCTTGACGACCAGCAAAACGCCGCGGTTTCCCTGCGCCGCCGCGGCCGCAAGCTCGCTGCCGAACTCGTCCGAGAGGGGGGTGTTGACCAGAACCAGCGTGTATTCCATACGGCCAAGCTGGCGGCGCGCCTCACTCCCGCTTTCAACCGGCGTGATTCTGCTGTATCCGGCGGCTCTGAAAAAAGCGGTAAAATACTCGCTTGCTTTGACCGAGCTTGAGACCAGTAACAGGTTTTCCAAATCATGCCACCTCCGATGCGATATGTGCGGTCGGTCAGATTACGGGAAAATAGCGTTTGTCAAAGTAATCGGCCGGATCGTCGGCCGCGGCAAACTGCTTCCACTCGCGCTCCTTCGCATCGAGGTATTTCTTCAGGGTGTTCTGCGGCATGACCCCGGCCAGAAAATCGCTCTGCCGGGCGAGGGCTACCGCCTCCCCCAGATCGGCGGGCAGCCGGGCGGTGTTCGATAAAAATTCGTTGATCTTCGCGTGGTTGAAGTCGGCCGGCTCGGGCAGCTGCAGCCCGCGCTCTATACCGTCGATCCCGGCATAGAGGATCAGGGCGATGGCAAAATACGGGTTGCAGGCCATATCGGGAGAGCGCAGCTCGGCGCGGTATTCCTCCCCGGTCGTGTCGGGGATGCGGATGAGCTGCGACCGGTTCTGCAGCGACCAGGTGACGTACTGCGGCGCCTCAAAGCTGCCGAACCGCTCGTAGGAATTCGGGATCGGGTTGAGGAAGGCGGTGATGTCCCGGATGTGATCGAGGATTCCGGCGATAAAGCTGTCCGCCTCCTTGCTGCGCTTTTCGGCCCTGGTGTTGAAAACGCTGACGCCGTCCTTGGCGAGATACATGTTGAGGTGCATGCCGCTTCCGCTGAAGCCGACCAGCGGCCGGGGCAGGAAGGAGGCAAACAGCCCGTTCAGAGAGGCCACCGTTTTGGCCACCGATTTAAAGGTGAAGAAGTTGTCGGCCGCGTTGAGCGCGTCGCAGGAGATAAAGCTGATCTCATTTTGCCCCGGCCCGTGCTTGTGATGCGACTCGGAGGTCCAGATGCCCATCTCGTCCAGCGTCAGGCAGATTTCGCGGCGGATATTTTCCGCCTTGTCCAGCGGGGCAATGTCGAAGCAGCCGGCCTTGTCGTGGGGGACCTTGGTCGGGCTGCCGTCATCGTCGCACTGGAAGAGATAAAACTCACACTCGGCCCCCATGCGGCAGGCATAGCCCCGCGCCGCAGCGTGGGCGACCGCCTGCTTCAGCAGGTAGCGGCCGTCCCCCTCAAACGGGCGGCCGTCGGGGTATTTGATGTCGCAGAAAAGCCGGACGACCCGCCCCTGCTGCGGCCGCCAGGGAAGCACGGCCAGCGTGACCGGATCGGGATGGAGGAAGAGGTCGGTCTCCTCCACATTCATAAAGCCGTCGACCACCGACGCGTCGAAGGAGACGCCGTGGCGAAAGACGTGTCCCAGCCGGCTGGCCGGGACGGCGATGTTTTTTGGATAGCCGAACATGTCACAGAAGGTCAGCCGGACAAACCGAACGTCATTTTCTTCGATAAACTGCAAAACCTCTTCAATTGTATAATCCATGATAGAAACATCCTTTCGTAAGGGGTTGGAAAATCAACCGATGTTTGGATTCAGGAATGCGGCCGCCGGCGCAAAACCTTTGCAGGAAAAGGCCGGAGGGCATATCCGCCGCTTGTCCGATTTGCGGCAGACAGAACAAATAGAGTTTGGCAGAGAAGTACCAAACTCTATTATACAGAAGATAAAACAAAAAGCAATGTTTTTCGCCGCGCCTTGCGGCCTGCGCGCTCAGTTGGCAGTGTAAAGCCGCTTGTAAGGATTGTTGGAATCGGGGGTCAGAAGATAGAAGGTATCCCCCAGAATTGATTCCGCGTCATAGCCGAAGAGGGCGCAGAAGTCCTCCACATCCTGCCGGATTTCGGCCAAGTCCTTTTTGGTCGCCTTTTTGGCGGAGATCTGTGCCGGAAGTCCGGCCGGCGGCGTCTGGCACCGGAGGAAAATCTTGCCCCCGTGCATGCCGGTGCCGCAGAAGTTGCTGACCGGCGCCGTGCCGTCCGAGCCAAGCCCGAGAACGATGATCCGCCCTCCGGCCAGATATTCTCCCAAAAAGCTGCCGGCCTTTCCGCCGACCACCAGAACGGGGAATTTGTCTTTATAGGCCTTCATGTGGATTCCGGCGCGATAGCCGGTGTCCCCCTGTACCAGAATCCGGCCGCCCCGCATGCCGTAGCCGGTGGCGTCTCCCGCCATGCCGAAGATGCGGATCTCCCCATTGTTCATGGTGTCGCCGGTCGCGTCCTGGGCGTTGCCCCGCACCGTGATGACCGACCCGTTGTTATAAGCGCCCAGCGCGTTGCCCGGCGTGCCGGAAATGGTAATCTCCTTCCCGGAGAGGCCGTCGCCGATAAATCGCTGGCCGACGCAGTTTTCTACAAAAATCTCTTTTTCGGCGCAATCGCGGATTTTCTGATTCAGCTCCCGGAAATGCATCCGGTTTGCGGTAATGTTCATGAGAATTTCTCCCTTCCTCCAAAAATGCCGGGCCTACTGCCTGGCGGCGAGCTGACGCTTGCGCTCTCTTTTTGCGAAGGCCATCAGCTGCGGCTTATCCTGAATCAATGCAAAATCAATGCTCGAGAGGGGAATCTGCTCCCGGATCAGCTTGGTGTAGATTCCGGCGCGGCGGACGTCGCCGATCATGATGTATCCCATCAGCCGATCGTTTTTCACGAACAGCTTTTTATAATTTTCTCCGTCGGAAAAGCGGATTTCCTCCCCCTCATAGCAGCCGGCCGTAATCATATGATAGCCGAACATGCCCATGGCGTTCATGGCGATCGCTTTGTCGTACAGCGCCTCGCCTCCCGCCATGTTGACGCCGGCCGTGTGCCCCTGCATGTAGGCGCACGGCAGCAGCGCCAGCACCCGGTCGGTGTCCGACACGATGTCGTGGCTTTCGGTACAGTCTCCGGCGGCGTAGATGTTTTTGAGGCTGGTGGCGCAGCGCGCGTCGGTTTTGATGGCGCGGCCGACCGCACCTCCCGCGGCGGCAAAAAGCTCGGTGTTCGGCCGGACGCCGACGGCGATGACCAGCAGGTCGAAGGAGAGCTTTTTGCCCGACGCCAGAGTGGCCTCGTTCTTTTCGAAGGAGACGACGCTGTCACCCAGCACAAAGTCAATGTTTCCCTGCTGCTCGGTCTTTTTCTGCACAAGAGCAGCCCCCTCTTCGTCGAGGATGCTGGGCAGAATGTGGCCGGCGAGATCGGCAACCGTAATATGGCCGCAGAGGTGGGCGATCCCCTCGGCACACTTCATGCCGATCAGCCCCGCGCCCATGATGAGCACCCGGCTGCGGCGGCCGAGCGCCTTCTTCAGCGCCTCCGCGTCGTCGAGGGACATGAAGGTGTATTTGCTCTCCACCTTGTCCAGCCCTTCAATCGGCGGGACAAAGGGGCGGGAGCCGGTGGCGATCAGCAGTCGGTCGTAGGTTACCGCGCTCCCATCCTCCAGCACGACCGTGCGCTTTCCTGTATCCAGTGCGGCCGCCGTTTTCCCGAGGAGGGTTTTGACCCTGTTCTTCTCATAAAAATCGTCGGGGCGGTACTTCATCCGCTGCAGATCGGTCTTGCCATACAGCAGGTAGGAGATCAGCGGGCGGGAGTAGGTGTGGTGCGCCTCGCTCGAGATCAGCGTGATCGAGCCGTTCGGATCGACCTGGCGGATGCCCTCGATGCCGCCGACCGCTGCGGCGGAATTTCCGATAATCACATAACGCATATAGCCTGACCTACCTTTCCTCAAATACGATGGCCTTGTTGGGACATCCGGTGACACAGGCCGGCAGACCGCCGTTTTTCGTGCAGAGCTCGCACTTCTGTACCGGCCCCTCCTCGGTCGGGAGGATGGCGCCGTAGGGGCAGACCAGCACGCAGGTGTAGCAGCCGACGCATTTCTCCCGGTCGATGGTGACCATGCCGTCCTCCTGCCGCAGGGCGCCGGTGATGCAGGATTTGACGCAGAGCGGATCCTCGCAGTGGCGGCAGTTGACCGCGAAGCAGACGTGATCCGCCCCCTCTTCCACCTGGATGTTGGGATGAATCGTGACCCCCTTGAGGGCTTTGACCATGTCGTCCTTTCCCGAATTGGCAAAGGCGCAGTTGTATTCACAGAGGTGGCAGCCGAGGCACCAATCCTCATTCACATAAATGCGTTTCATAAAATCAACCATTCCCTTTCACTCGTATCCTGAGACAGCCGACGGAGCAGCCTATTCTCCGGCGTGCTTGATGCCGAGAATGTCCAGTTCCTTCTGCGTCAGCCCGATTCCGCGGAGCATCAGCCGGTTGCCGCGCAGCGCTTCGATCGAGTTGATACCCATGCCGCCCATCATTTCCTTGATTTCGTGGTTCCAGGCGGTGACCAGATTGATCAGGCGTTCGCAGCCGATGTCGGGATTCAGACGCTTGACCAGCTCGGGCCGCTGGGTCGCAATGCCCCAGTTGCAGCGGCCGGTCTGGCAGCTGCGGCAGAGGTGGCAGCCCAGAGCCAGCAGGGCGCTGGTGCCGATATAGACCGCGTCGGCGCCGAGGGCGATGGCCTTGACCACGTCGGCGCTGCTGCGGATGGAGCCGCCCACAACGATCGAGACGTTGCCGCGGATGCCCTCCTCCCGCAGGCGGGCGTCGACAGAGGCGAGCGCCAGCTCAATCGGGATGCCGACGTTGTTGCGGATGCGGGTCGGCGCGGCGCCGGTGCCGCCCCGGAAGCCGTCGATGGCGATGATGTCGGCTCCGCTGCGGGCGATACCGCTGGCGATGGCCGCGACGTTATGTACCGCCGCGATTTTGACGATGATCGGCTTCTTGTGCTCGGTCGCCTCTTTCAGTGAGTCGACCAGCTGCCGCAGATCCTCGATCGAGTAAATGTCGTGGTGCGGCGCGGGAGAAATGGCATCCGACCCCTCCGGAATCATGCGGGTGGCAGAGATGTCGCCGACAATCTTCTGCCCCGGGAGGTGGCCGCCGATGCCCGGCTTTGCGCCCTGCCCGATCTTGATCTCGATCGCGGCGCCGGCCTCAAGGTAATCCTTGTACACGCCGAAACGCCCCGACGCAACCTGCACGATGGTGTGCGGCCCATATTTGTAGAAATCCTTGTGCAGGCCGCCCTCTCCCGTGTTGTAGTAGGTGCCGAGCGCCGCCGCCGCCCGGGCGAGGCTGGCGTGGGCATTATAGCTGATCGAGCCGTAGGACATGGCCGAGAAGAGAATCGGCACCTCCAGCTCCAGCTGGGGCGTCATGTTGGGGATCAGCTTGCCGAAGCGGTCCCGCTCGATTTTATCCGGCTTTTTGCCGAGGTAGGTTCTGGTCTCCATCGGTTCGCGAAGCGGGTCGATTGAAGGATTGGTAACCTGCGACGCGTTGATGAGTATTTTGTCCCAGTAGATAGGGAAGGGCTCCGGATTTCCCATGGAGGAAAGCAGGACGCCGCCGGTCTCGGCCTGCCGGTAGATTTCGGTGATGGCCGCCTTTGACCAGTTGGCGTTTTCTTTAAACACGTCGTCGCTCTTGACGATTTTCAAAGCCCTGGTCGGGCAGAGCGCCACGCAGCGATGGCAGTTGACGCAGCAGGAAGAATCGCTGACCATCAGTCCCGTGTCGGGGTCAAAGGCGTGCACCTCGTTGGCGCACTGTCGTTCGCAGACTCTGCAGCCGATACATTTATTTGTATCCCGAACCACTTCATATTCGGGCATGAAGTAATTTACAGACACCGCTGTTCACCCTCCTTGTTCAGCTTGAAGATCACAGGCTCTCCGCCGCGCGGAGCCCAGATCCGGTCGAGGTTCGGCTCCATCACGCGGATGGCGCACTCCTCACTCGCGATGTAGGCCATGTCGTCCTTCTCGCCCACGACCATCGAACGGAGCTTGAGCCGGTCGTTGAGCGCCATGACGCCGCCGTTGAAGCCCAAAAGGATGGAGAAGGGGCCGGTAATCAGCATCGGCCCGAAGGCGCTGCGCAGATAGGTCAGCTTCTCCCGCACCTCGGCCGGTTGGCGCTCAATGGTCGACCAGAAGGAGGCAGCCATAACGCTCGAGGCCTCTTCCAGAGAGAGGCCCTGCCGGCGCACAAGGAAGTCAAACATGTAGGTGATGACCTCCGTGTCGGTCAGAAGGGTACATTTATAACCGAACATCTCAATGAACCGCCGATTGGCGTCGTAGGAGGAAATCTCCCCGTTATGTACAATGGAAAACTCGCCCAGCGCGAAGGGATGGGCGCCGCCCCACCAGCCGGGGGTGTTGGTCGGATACCGGCCGTGCGCCGTCCAGCAATAGCCCTCATACTCGTCCAGGCGGTAGTACTCGCCGACATCCTCCGGATAGCCGACCGCCTTGAAAACGCCCATGTTTTTCCCGCTCGAGAAAACATAAGCGCCGTCGATCTGTGCGTTGACCTTGTTGACAAAGTGGGCGACATAGCTGGCCTCATCCAGATGGCTGTCGGCAAGCCTCGTCGGCAGCGGCGCGGCGAAATACCGCCAGATCAGCGGCTCGTCGGTGATGGCAGGGATTTTGCGCACCGGGATTTTGGACAGGTTGACGATGTCGAACCGCCGCTCAAGATAATCCTCGCACTCCTCCTTGGCCTTCAAGCTGTCATAGAAAATGTGGAAGGCGTACAGCTCCTTGTATTGCGGATAGATGCCGTAGCCGGCGAAGCCGCCGCCGAGGCCGTTCGACCGGTCGTGCATGGTGGAGATCGAGTCGACGATGACCCGTCCGTTCACCGGCTGGCCGCTTTTGGAAAATATGCCCGAGATGGCACAGCCCGACGGGATGCGGACGTTGCCCTCGCGCAGTTCCTCTCTGATCATGTGGAATCCCTCCAGTTTACTCCAATCTCGGGCTTTCCTCGGTCTGCCCTCCGAAAAATATGGAGGGCATAAAAGCCCGGAAACAAAGAAAAAGCCCACCGGGACAAGGCTTTGCACAAGCCTTGTTCCAGTGGACTCCTTTGTCCTTTAAAGACTATTATGCACGAAAGTGCGGATTTTGTCAAGAGCGAATTTACAAAACTTTCGACAGAAAATCCTTCAGCCGGGGATTCTGCGGATTTTCGAAAAAGTCTTTGGGATTGTTTTCCTCCAGAATACGGCCCTCGTCCATGAAAAGGACGAGGGTGGCAACCTCCCGCGCAAAGCCCATCTCGTGCGTGACGATCACCATGGTCATCCCCTCGTCGGCCAGCGATTTCATCAGCTCGAGCACCTCGCCCACCATCTCGGGGTCGAGGGCAGAGGTCGGCTCGTCAAAGAGAATTACATCCGGGTTCATGGCCAGCGAGCGGACAATGGCCACCCGCTGCTTCTGCCCGCCCGAAAGCATCGCGGGATAAACGTCCGCCTTCTCCTCAAGGCCGATGCGTCGCAGCAGGGAGATCGCCTGCGCCCGCGCCTTCTCCCGAATCTCCTTATTCGAGAGAATCTGCACATCCTTCGGCGCCTTGCCCAGAAGCTTCTGCCGCTTGAGGGCGTGCATCCGCTTCTTCTCCACATATACGGGGGCGAGCATAATGTTCTCGATCACCGTTTTGTTGTTGAAGAGGTTGAAATGCTGAAAGACCATGCCCATCTTCTGCCGGTGGACGTTGATGTCGACGTGCATGTCGGCAATGTCGACGCCGCCGAAAAACACGCTGCCGGAGGTCGGATCCTCCATACAGTTCAGACAGCGCAGGAAGGTACTCTTGCCCGAGCCGGACGGCCCGACCACAACCACCTTTTCGCCCTGATGGATCGTGATGTTGATGTCCTTCAGGACGTGGAGTTCGCCAAAGCTTTTGTTCAGGTTAACGACCTCGATCACTTTTTCTCAAACTCCTTTCCATCAGCTTGATCAGCAGACTGATAATCAGGACAAGAACAATATAGATCAGCGCCATCACAAGGTACGGCACCATGAACTCATAGCTGTTGCTGCCGATGTAGTTGAAAGCGACATACAGGTCGGTCGCGCCGATAAAGCTGACCACCGATGTCTCCTTAATCAGGGAGATAAACTCGTTTCCCAGAGTCGGCAGGATGTTTTTGACCGCCTGCGGAATGACAATCTTCAGCATGGTCGTGCCGAAGGAGAGACCTACCGACCGGCCGCCCTCCATCTGTCCCTTGTCGACCGAGAGGATGCCGCTGCGCATAATCTCCGAAATATAGGCGCCGCTGTTGAGGCCGAAAACAATTATGGCTACGGCGACCGATTGCAGCTTGATATTCATCAGCGGCAGCGCAACGTAGTAAACAACCAGCAGCTGCACCACCATCGGCGTGCCGCGGAAGAGGGCGACATACAGGCTGCAAATGCCGTTAAGGATGCGGGGCAGCAGTCTGTATTTCGGCAAAACGCGGACGGTAGCGATCAGAGTACCGATCACGATGCCGATCAAAAGACCGACTATGGCGATTTTCAGGGTGTTTTGAAGTCCCTGTACAACCGTCCTGTACCCGCCGGCATCTACGAATATTTCGATGAACCGTTCGATTTTTCTTTCAAAATTACCCATAATTCAAGTTCCTGTAATCCGGTTGGAATACAGATAGCCTCACCGCGGGGATGAGGCTATCTATATCAAAACCTTGTATTTTTGGAAAAAATTTAGGCGAGCTTGTTGATGGCCTCGGTGATCGCGGCCGCCGGAGCGGAGTCGATCACAACATAGTTCAGGCCGCCGTTGATCAGATCCTGCACAGCCAGAGAGCCGCTCTTGTATCCGGTGCAGGTGACGTTGAAGCCGTCAAAACCCATCTCCTCGTCGCCCTCCAGGAAGAGCTGACCGGTGGTGCCGTTCTGGACGCCGATCTTGGTGGTCTTGTCGTAGGTGTTCAGGATGGCGATCACATCGTCAGCCGTTTTGCAGGCGTCGAACGTAGTGTCGTCGCCGGCCACAATCAGCTTCTGCGAAGCAGAGTAGTAGGGGTTCGAGAAGTTCACATACTCCTTACGCTCCTCCTTGACCGTCAGGCCGGCCATGGCGACGTCGCACTTGTGCTGGCCAACCGAGAGGCAAACCGCGTCGAAGTCCATGTTGTTGATGACCAGCTCTTTGCCGAGATATTTGGCCAGAGCCGCGGCAATTTCCATATCAATGCCGTAGTAGCCGTCGCCCTCGGTGTACTCGAACGGCTCGAAAGCGGCGTTGGTCGCGACAACCAGCTGATCCTTGCTCTCGTCATATGTGGCGGACTGAACTGCGGCCGGCTTGCCGTCGCCGAAGTAGTGGCTGCAGATCTCGTCAAATTGGCCGTTGCTCATGATCTCGCTGATGAAGCTGTTGACCTTATCCAGCAGCTCGGGCTGATCCTTGTCAACGCCGAAAGCATACTCTTCATCGGTCAGGTTGATGTCGATTACCTTGACCGCCTGCTTCTTGCCCGCAGACGATCCGTTGGAAGAGGCGTCACCGTTATTGCCGCAGCCGGCCATGACGCCAACGCACATGCAGAGCGCCAAAAGAATTGCAAGAACCTTTTTCATAAAAAAATTCCTCCCAATTTTTGAATTGCGGATTCTTCCGCAAGAGCAAAGCTATTGTATCACATATTTTAAAAAATGCAACCAAAAATGCAAAAAAATACTGAAACAGGCTTCAAAAAGCTGATTTTCACCCTCTGAAAATGTATATTTTGATGTATATACATTTTTTGAAGCAGATTTTATTCATACGTTTCGGCCGGCTGATTCGTGAAGGCCGCCCCATATTTTAATATGTAAAAGGGAGAAGAGGGGGCGCGGCCGCACCTTTTTTATCGCACAGGATGTCTATATTGTGCAGTTTTCTGTGTCGGGATTGTATATTGCAAAATACCGTGTGAAAAGTATAATAAACCTAAATCCTGCATTTTTTTAGGAGGGAAACGCATGCAACTGAAAGATGAATGGCGTAGACGTATTGAAAAATGGATGCGTGTGCTGGTAAAGGATATCTACCGGCCGCTGGCCCCGATTGAATTTTCGGGCTATACGACCTTTGACCGTCTGGATTATGACCGGGCGGTGACCGGCGACTTCAAGCCGCTGCACACCGGCGACCGCTGGGGCAGAGAGTGGGAATACCTCTGGGCCAGGGCCGCGATCACGATTCCGGAGGCTGCCGACGGCAAACGGGTGGTCATGCGCCTGAATCTCGGGGGCGAGTCCTCGGTATTTGTGAACGGAGAGGAATTCGGCGCCCGCCGCAACGACTGGGTTCGGGATGAAATCCACCGGGTCAGCGACCTCACCCTGGCGAAGTGCGCCAAGGCGGGGGATACATACGACCTCGTGATGGAGGCATACGCCGGCCACACCGATACCGGCTGCGACTACGGCCCGGTTCTGCCCGGCTCCTACAAGCCGCGCGACCCGCAGGAGCTGCGCACCAGCATTGGCGACAGCAGCATCGGCATCTGGAATGAGACGGCCTATCAGCTCTACATGGACGTCAAGGTCATTTGGGAAGCGGTAAACGCCATGACCGACGACTCCCTGCGGTATCAGGATCTCTGGCAGGGACTGAAGGACTTCACCAACATCGTGGATTTTGAGGTGGAGGAGGCCGAGCGTGACGCCGCCTATGCCGCCGCGAGAGAGCGGCTGGCGCCTCTGTTCGAGTGTCACAACGGCTCGACTGCGCCGCAGTTCTATGCCTTCGGCCACGCGCATATCGACATCTGCTGGCTCTGGCCCTATGCCGAGACCCAGCGGAAGGTGCACCGCACCTTCGGGGCGCAGATCCGCCATATGGACGAGTACCCCGAGTATAAATTCCTGCAGAGCCAGCCGCACCTCTACCGCATGGTGAAGGAGCTTTATCCCAAGCTGTATGAGAAGATCAAGGAAAAGGTAAAATCCGGCCAGTGGATTCCGGAAGGCGGCATGTGGGTCGAGGCCGACACCAACATCTCCTCGGGTGAGGCGCTGGTGCGTCAGTTTGTCCACGGCAAGCGCTTCTTCCTGGAGGAGTTTGGCGTCGACAGCAAGATGCTCTGGCTGCCCGACGTGTTCGGCTATAACGCCGCTCTGCCGCAGATTATGAAGGGCTGCGGCGTGGACTATTTCTCCACGCAGAAGATCTGGTGGTCCTATCACGGGGGCGACCGCTTCCCCTACAACTACTTCAACTGGATCGGCATGGACGGCAGCTCGGTGCTGTCCTTCATGCACGACGACTATAACTCCGACGTCAACGCCGGCACCATGATCCACCGCTGGAAGGGCCGCAAGCAGCGTGAGGGCATCCGCGGCTTCATGGTACCCTACGGCTACGGTGACGGCGGCGGCGGCCCCTCCCGCGATTTTATCGAGTATATCCGCCGCGAGAATGATTTTGAGGGCTGCCCCAAGGTCAAGAATACCCACCCCAACGATTTCTTCAAGGAGCATCCCGCCCCGACCGATAATTATAACGGAGAGCTGTATCTCCAGTGCCACCGCGGCGTTCAGTCCTCTCAGTCGAGGACCAAGAACTTCAACCGCCGCTGCGAGCTTTCGCTGCGCGAGACCGAGTTTTTGGGCGTCATCGCGGCCTCCAAGGGATACGACTATCCCCTGGCCGAAATGGACGAGCTTTGGAAGAAGGTTCTGCTCTGCCAGTTCCACGACATCCTGCCCGGCTCCTCCATCAACCGCGTGTATAAGGAGGCGGAGGCGCTCTACGCCAAGGTGCTGGAGGATCTGACCGCCATCCGTGCGGATATGGCCGGCTTCCTCTGCAAGGGGGAGAAGGCGGTTACCGTCTCCAACTCTCTGTCCTTCGACCGGACGGCGGTGATCGAGCTGCCCGACGGGTTCGAGGGCGCGCAGGCGGACGGCAAGCCGGTGCCGGTGCAGACGCTCGGCGACCGCCGCATTGCGGAGGTTACGGTGCCTGCCTGCGGTTCGGTTGTCGTGACTCCCGCCGCCGCTCTGCAGGCGGAGGACGGCGCTTCGGCCACGGTTGTGGCGACCGGCGCCGTGCTCGAAAACCGTTATCTGAAGGTTACCTTCAACGAGATGGGTGCGATTTCTTCGATCGTGAGCAAGGCCGACGGCAGCGAGCTGTGCAAGGGGCTTTGCAACGACATGAAGATGTACAAGGATATTTCGGTCAGTTTTGAGGCCTGGGACGTCGACACCTCCTATGAATTCTGCCCGGTCGAGCTTTCCGAGCCGGCGAAGTTCGAGCTGGTTTCGGCCGGCCCGGTCAAGGCGGCGGTCAAAATTACCCGCCGGCTGCACAATTCCGACATGGTGCAGATTGCCAGTCTCTGCGACTTCTCCCGCCGGGTGGATTTCGACACGACGGTCGAGTGGCACGAGCTGCACAAGATGCTCAAGGTCTGCTTTGACGTCGACTACTACGCGGAAGAGGCCTATCACGACATTCAGTTCGGCTACATCAAGCGGCCGAACCATCGTTCCCGCCCCTTCGACTTCGACCGGTGGGAGGTTTGCAACCACAAGTGGAGCGCCCTGGTCGAGGAGGGGAGAGGCTTTGCCGTCCTCAACGACAGCAAGTACGGCATCAATGTGCTGGGCAGCTCGATCAACCTGACCCTGCTGCGCGCCCCCTTCAGCCCCGATCCCGAGTGCGATCAGGGAACCCAGCATTTCGTCTACAGCTTCTATGCCTATGACGGCTGCTTCAAGGACAGCGGCATTTATAGGGAGGCCTATGACCTCAACGTCCCGGTGGAGGTCTATGCCGGAGCGGCGGCCGAGGGCTCTGTGCTGACCGTCGCGGACGAGAATATTATCCTCGAGGCTATGAAGCCGGCCGAGGATGGCTCGGGCGACCTGGTGCTCCGCCTCTATGAGTCGGCCCGCACCAAGACCGAGACCGAGCTGTATCTCGCCCTGCCCTGCGCCGAGATGGCCGAGTGCAATATGCTCGAGACCGACGGCAAGCCCGTCGCGTTTGAAAAGTCGGGCGACGGCGTCCGGGCGAAGCTCTCCTTCCGCCCGTTTGAGATCAAGACCCTGCGGATCAAGGCGTAAGCACCTGCTGCAAAGCGGCTTTTTTGGCGGCGTGGATTGATTTCCAATTGAATCCTTTGTATAATAAGGTCAGTGCGAAGCTTCGCGCTGACCTTATTGCTTTTTTTGACCGGGGGGACTGCTTTTGGAAAATCTGGATCTGCAAATGCTGCGCTTTGTTATAGAACACCTGCAGTGCAAATTTCTGGATACCGTGATGCCGGCGGTGTCCTTCCTCGGGAACAACGGGCTTATCTTTATTCTGATCGGTCTTTGTCTGCTGCCGTTTCGCCGGACGAGGAAAAGCGGCATCCTTCTCCTGATCTTTCTGGCGGTCGGCGCGGTGGTCGTCAACCTGATCCTGAAGCCCGGTGTGGCCAGAGCGCGCCCGTTTGAGCTGCTGGGAGATATGCCTCTGCTGGTTGCCCGGCCGAAGGATTTCAGTTTTCCCTCCGGGCACACCGCCGCCGCGTTTGAGGCGGCCTTTGCCCTTTCGCTGCTCGGGAGGCGGGTGGGGATTCCGGCCTATATTTTCGCCTGCCTGATGGGATTTTCCCGGCTATATCTCTGCGTGCACTATCCAAGCGATATATTGGCCGGTGCGCTGATCGGCACGGCGATTTCGGCGCTGATCTGGGGCGGATACCGCTTTTTCTCCCGCCGATGGAGGGGGAGGCACCCTCTGAAAACCGGGGAGTGAGCGGGTGCGAGGTGAGCCCCAAACTCCCATTTGCCATGATTTTAAAAGGCTTTCGTAAAATTGCGCGGCCGTGGCTAATGAATTCTCAAGGCTCCCTTTGACGGGAGCCTTTTTTGTTGCATATACCATCGGTTAACAGGGGGCAAACACGCCTGACAGCGCGTCTTTCCGGCGCTTTTTGTCCTTTTGATGTGATTGCGAAAATAAAATGTGGGTTTTCACACACTCTCCTTGAAGAAGTGAAAAAATATAGTATAACGAGAGCGATACAAACGAGACACGCAGCCTTCTGCACGGCTGCCGGCAAAGGCGCCGGAAAACAGCGAAAACGATTTGCAAAAAAGTCCGGTTTATCGGACATATCAGATGGTATTCTAAAACCAGCCGATCGAGTCGATCAAGTCGATCGAGCGGAAAAACTGCATCGAGACGGAAAGCGGGGGATACATATGACATTTTATGCCCACAAACGGGAGGGACCGGATGGGACACCGGTTTGGCAGACGGTATATGACCACCTGCTGGGGACGGCGCGGCGTGCGGCGCAGTGCCTGCGCCCGGCCGGGCTTGAGAACGCGGGGTACCTCGCGGGGCTGCTTCACGATATGGGCAAGTATACAAAGGCCTTTCAGCAATATCTGGCCGCGGGTGATAAGGCCGGCCGCGGCAGCGTGATTCACACCTTTCAGGGATGCCGGTATGTGATGGAGGCATTCCATCGCGAAGGGGATGAGACTCGGACGCTCATCTGCGCCGAGCTGATCGCGTTTGCAATCGGGGCACACCACGGGCTGTTTGACTGCGTTGATCCGGCGCACCGCCTTGGGCTGCAATATCGCGCGAAGAAGCAGAACCTATCCTACGAAGCCGCCAAAGCGGCCTTTTTGCAGGAATTTCCGCCCGAAGAAATCAAAGCGCTTTTTGCAAAGGCTTTAGCGGAAATCGGGCGGGTTTTGGATCACCTGGATGAGGCTTATACGGACGACCGTGACTATGCATTCGCGTCCGGGCTGCTGGCGCGGCTGCTTTTGTCCGCGGTGATTGAGGGGGATCGGCAGGACACCGCAGCTTTTATGAACGGCACGCGCCCTTTCGCCTGGCCGGAGGATATGACCCCCATATGGAGGGCGCGGCTGGACGATCTGGAAGGGCGGCTGAAGGCCTTCCCATGTGATACGGCGGTCGCAAAAGCCAGGCATAAAATATCGGAGATCTGCCGTGCCTTTGCGGTCCGCGCGCCGGGCATTTACCGGCTGAATGTTCCGACGGGCGGAGGAAAAACGCTGGCCTCCCTGCGATACGCCCTGGCGCACGCGATGCGTTTTCATAAGAGGCGGCTGATCTTTGTCTCTCCACTGCTGTCGATCCTTGAGCAGAACGCGAGCGTCATTCGTGCGTTTGTTGGCGATGACCGGCTGATTTTGGAGCATCATTCCAATGTTGTGCAGACCGCGCCCGCGCAGGAGGAGCTGGACAAACGCGAGCTTCTTGTGCAAAGCTGGGACGCACCCATTGTGATCACCACGCTGGTGCAGCTTCTTGACACCATATTTGACGGAAAAACGATCGCCATCCGGCGCTTTTTTGCGCTGTGCGACAGTGTGATCGTGATAGATGAGGTGCAGACCGTGCCGGCGAAAATGCTGACGCTTTTCAACCTTGCCGTTCAGTTTTTGAGCGAACAGTGCGGCGCGACCATCCTGCTTTGCTCGGCGACGCAGCCGGAACTGGAGGGGGCGGCGCATCCGCTGCGAAAGCCGCCGGAGGAGATTGTGCCGAGGGAGGAGGAAATCTGGGCGGCCTTTCGCAGGACGGCGCTTTTCAGGATTCCGGATCGCCGGCTGGAAGCGCTTCCCGATTTCATCCGCACGCAGATGAAGCTGACGGAAAGCCTCTTAGTCGTCTGCAACAAGAGGAGCGAGGCCGCCTATCTGCTGGAAAAAACCGTGTCGCCGGAGTATCGGAGTTTTCACCTCTCCGCCGCGATGTGTATGCAGAACAGGCGGGACGTGCTTGCCGCTTTGCAAAGGGCGCTTTCAAAGCATGAAAGGGTGCTCTGCATTTCGACGCAGGTGATCGAGGCGGGCGTGGATATCTCTTTTGGCGCGGTCGTGCGCCTGATGGCGGGCATGGACAGCATTGTGCAGGCCGCGGGGCGCTGCAACCGCAGCGGTGAATCAAAAATGCCGCGCCCTGTGTATACCGTGAACTGCCCGGATGAAAACCTCGGCATGCTGCGGGATATTCAGCGGGGGAAGGACGCCAGCCTCGCTTTGATGGAGGCTTTCGGGCGCACGCCCGAGCGGTTTGGCGGCGACCTGTTTTCGGAGGAGTCGATCCGCTTCTACTATCGGGCGCTGTATCGGGACATGGCGGCGGAGGAACAGGATTATTATATTCACGAGCAAAAGACCTCTTTGTTCGACCTGTTGGCGGCCAACGAAAAATATGCGGACGAAAGATGTGAAAATGCGGACGCCTTCTTTTTGCGGCAGGCGTTCAAAACCGCAGGGGAGTATTTCTCTGTGTTTGACGGGACTTCTGTGGATGTCATCGTTCCCTACGGCAGGGGCAGGCAGCTGATTGCGGAGCTGTGTTCGCAGCGGTGCAGCTTTGACCCGAATCACCGCGCGGCATTGCTGAGGGAGGCGGGCAATTACACGGTGCGTATCTATCCGTATCAGAAAAAGCAGCTAAAGCAAAAGCAGGCGCTGCTCTCCGTCTGCGACGGCTGTGCGCTCGTGCTGGCGGACGGCTTCTATGACGATACCGTCGGTCTGACGGCGGACGGAGAAAATCAAGCCTTTATGGAGGTGTAAAAGAATGAAGAACACAAAGCATGACAATATTGTGGAGTTTCAGGTAACGGGAGATTACGCCCTCTTCTCCGATCCGATCCTGCGCGTCGGGGGAGAAAAGTGCTCCTATCAGGTGCCGACCTATGAGGCGCTCAAGGGGATTTTGCATTCCGTGTATTGGAAGCCGACGATCATCTGGGTCATAGACGCGGTCAGGGTGCTGCACCCCATTCAGATGGAGACCAAGGGCATCCGCCTGATTAAGTATCAGGGGAAAAACGACCTTAGCTACTATACCTACCTGAAGGACTGCCGCTATCAGGTTCGCGCCCACTTTGAATGGAATGAAAACCGGCCGGAGCTGGCCGCCGACCGCAACGAAAACAAGCATCACGAACTTGCAAAAAAGATGATCCGCAAGGGCGGCCGCCGGGACATCTTTCTCGGAACGCGGGAGTGTCAGGGATATGTAGAGCCGTGCGTTTTCGGTGAGGGGGCGGGTGCTTATGACGAGATGGAGGAGCTGGCCTTCGGCCTGATGTACCATGGCATTACCTATGCGGATGAGGCCTATTCCGAACAGACGAGGGGGAAGATGACCGTCCGCTTTTGGAATCCGGTGATGAAGCGCGGCGTCATCTCCTTTATACCGCCGGAGCAGTGCCGGAGGTGTAAAACGGTCGGCAATATGAAAATCAAACCCTTTGGCGGGGATTTGCACAATTTTTCCGGTTTTTCCGGCCTGCGGGAATTGGGGGAGGTCAGATAATGGGGCTGCTGCAGCGCGCGGTGGAGACCTACGACGCAAACGCCGCCCTGATCGGCGTGTACCGGGAGGGGCGTGAGCCGCTTGCCCCCATCGGGCATATTCTGACAAATGCAGATATCGAAATCACTTTGAATGCAGAGGGCGGCTTTTTGACCGCGCGAAGGGTTGAGAAGGGCGAGCCGAAGGTTCTGATCCCGGTTACGGAGGAATCCGGCGGCCGCACCAGCGGCCGTGCGGCACATCCGCTGTGCGAGCAGTTAAAATATGTCGCCCCCGCCAACCGGAGCGCGCACGCGCTTTATCTTTCATCGCTGCGGGAGTGGCGGGAGTCCGCGCATACCCATCCCTTTCTTTCCGCCGTTTTCACCTATGCCGCAAACGGAACCGTTCTGGACGACCTTGCAAAATGCGGCGTGCTTGCTTTGGATAAAAGCGGCGGCTATGACGAAAAGCAGCTTGTCTGCTGGCGCGTGCCCGGGGTCGGCGATGAGGAGCCGGCCTGCTGGAAAAATCAGAGGCTTTTTTCAGCCTTTGCGGCCTATTATTCCGATCGAATCGCCGCGCGGGAGGCCGCTTTGTGCATGCTGGAGGGCGGCGTGCAGCCGATCGCCCGCCAGCACCCGAAGGGGATTGTTCCGATAAACGGGAACGCAAAGCTGATTTCCGCCAACGATACGGGCGGCTTTACCTATCGCGGGCGCTTTGCGGAGGAGTGGCAGGCGCTTACCGTCGGCTATATCGCCTCGCAGAAGGCGCACAGCGCGCTGCGCTGGCTGGCCTCCGAGCAGGGTGTCCGGGAATTTTCGGGGAAGCGGGTTTTCCTGTGCTGGAATCCGAAGGGGAAGACCCTGCCAAGGGTGATGTGCCCGGTACGAGGAGCGAAGTCCCAGCCGGCGCGCGGCCCGAGCGATTATCAAAAACAGCTGCAAAGCACGCTTTTCAGCCTCCGGCAGGATTATCAGCTGCGCGACACCGACTGCGCGGTTCTGGTGAGCTTCGACGCGGCGACCACCGGCCGCCTTGCCGTGACTTATTACAATGAGATTTCGCTCAAAACCTTTCTGGAACGGATGCGGACCTGGGACGCACATTGCTGCTGGTATGCCGGAAGCCGCGGGATTCAGGCGCCGAGCCTGCTGCAGATCGTGGACTGTGCCTTTGGCGTGCAGCGAAAAAAGTTTTTGGAGACGGATGATGCCATACAGCGCCAGCATCTGCAGCGCCTGCTGAACTGCAAGACGGGCGGAGGCGTGTTTCCCTTCGACATTTTAAAGGCGCTGACCCGGCGGGCGTCTTTGCCGCAGGCCTGTGATGAATCGAACTGGAGGAAAATTGTGCGGACGGCCTGCGCTGCACTTCAGAAATATCGCTATGATACAAAACGGGGAGGGAATGAAATGTCCTGGGAATTGGACAAAAGGGATCGCAGCTTTCAATACGGTCGGCTTCTGGCGGCGATGGAGCGTGTGGAGGCCGACTATTATTTCAAAACGAAGGAAAGCCGGCAGACCAGCGCCATCAAGAATATGAGCGAGTTCCGCCGCCGGCCGTTCTCGGTCTTTGAGCGGGTCAATCGGCATTTGCAGCAGGCCTATCTCGGCCGGGTGAAGGAATGGCAGGCCGGCCGCTACAACCGGCTTGTGGGAGAAATTTTCGGAATTTTGCGCGATCTTCCGGAGGAGGAGCTGAACCGGCCGTTGGACGACCTTTATCTGATGGGCTATGAATTGCAGCGGAATGCATTCTTTGCCAAAAACGAAACAAAGGACAATATAGCTGAGGAGGAATAAAAAATGGCGGTACTGAACCACAAAATCGACTTTGCAGCCCTGGTTTGCGTGACCATGGCGAACGGAAACGGCGATCCGCTGAACGGCAACCGCCCCAGAACGGACTATAACGGCAGGGGTGAAATCTCGGATGTCTGCATCAAGCGGAAGCTCCGCAACCGGATGCAGGATCTGGGACATGCAATTTTTGTACAGTCGGACGACCGCTGCGACGACGGATGCAAAAGCCTGAGCGAACGCGCCGCCGCCCTGACCAGAGGAATTGGGGATAAGGATATCTGCGCGCGGGCGGTGTGCGAAAAATGGCTGGATGTGCGCAGCTTTGGACAGCTCTTTGCGTTTAAGAATACAGGCAAAGAAGACGGCGGTGTTTCCGGCGGCGTTCGCGGACCGGTTTCGATTCATCAGGCGGTCAGCATTTCTCCGGTCGAAATTGAGGAAATGCAGATCACCAAAAGCGTCAACGGCGAAACGGGCGACAAGCGCTCGTCGGATACCATGGGCATGAAGCATTTTGTCCGCTTCGGCCTGTACAAAATCAAAGGCGCGATCAATGTGCAGTTGGCGGAGAAAACCGGCTTCTCGCAGGAGGATGCCGCGGTCATAAAGGAATGCCTCCGCACGCTTTTTGTGAACGACGCCTCCTCCGCACGGCCAGAAGGCTCGATGGAGGTTGTAAAGCTCTATTGGTGGGAGCACAACTGCAGGGACGGTCAGTATTCGTCGGCGAAGGTGCATCGCAGCCTCCATGTCACCGCAAAAAATGCGGCGGGGATTCCGGAGAGCGTGGATGACTATGTGATTACGCTGGACGAGCTGCCCGGCCTGACGCCGGAGATTCTGGACGGCGTATAAGCCGGAGGCGTATCTCCGGCTTTCGGGGATTCGGCACTTTTGCTTCTGCCGCAAGACCATAGGCGCTGGTTCATATTGAAAATCCGTGGGTAGATTGAAATGTCTGAATGTCGTTATGGGTGTAACTCTCCAGCGTCCCGTCCGGGATGGGCGGATTGAAATGTGTCTCACGTCGGCAATGACCGAGTTCCCGAGTCCCGCTCTACACAGAGCGGGCGGATTGAAATGTGTCTCACGTCGGCAATGACCGAGTTCCCGAGTCCCAGCTCTACACAGAGTGGGCGGATTGAAATATTTTC
This sequence comes from uncultured Oscillospiraceae bacterium, assembly GCA_900543525.1. Taxonomy (GTDB): domain Bacteria; phylum Bacillota; class Clostridia; order Oscillospirales; family Acutalibacteraceae; genus UQRS01. The sequence continues at coordinate 781 of UQRS01000025.1, read as the reverse complement.
GGGCTGATCCGTGCGGTCGGGCTGATTACTGCCCCATCCCATATGGGGTGGGTGGATTGAAATTGTTTGACCCATACAAAAGCCACCGTTTTATACCAGTCCCATCTCATACGGGATGGGCGGATTGAAACGTGACCATATCCACTATATGACCCGATTCCAAGGATCTCGCTCTGCACAGAGCGGGTGGATTGAAATTGTGCCTGCACTTTGTAGCCGGTGTACTCCGGCGCAGTCCCACTCTGTACAGGGTGGGCGGATTGAAACATCTTGTCGCTATGTGAGCAGCTGATCGGCGGCAAGTCCTCTCCGCACGGGTGCCTCCCGATCAAATTGCCTCCCGCCGTAAAATAGAGTAAAATCGCCGGGACTTTTTTGAGAAAATTGCATGGCCATCCCCGCGGCAAAAAGAAATTCTGACAAGTTCCAAACTGTATTGCCGTTTTTTGGTGGCATCGCCGCCGCGTTCATGGTATAATAGGGGGCGCCCCATAGCTTTGGGTAAAAAGGAACGTAGCTGTGGCGTCCCTTTGAAAATGGGCTTTTCCAACCCAGATGTAATCGGAACTTTTACAAAGGCCCATTTTCCTCGGGCTTTGTGGTGGAGCAGGGACGCCCCATAGCTTTATGCTGGCCGAAACACAGCCGTGGCGTCCCTTCCGAAAATGGGCTTTTCCGACGCGGATGTGGCCGGGGCTTTTTGCAAAGGCCCATTTTCCCCGGGCTTTGTGGTATAATAACCGCAGAGCAGTTATTATACCGCTGGATTTTAACGCATCTT